>JAFAUY010000133.1 GCA_019243005.1 Verrucomicrobiota bacterium
AGTTCGGGGAAGGGCCAGCGTTTGAGCCACGATTGGAGCAGTTTTTCGGGATCCTCAGCCTGGAGGCGGACGCGACCGCTGCGCAGTTCGACGCCGTAGATGGTCGGGACGGACCGGAAGATCTTGACGGCCTGCATCGCCGGTTCGACTTCCAATTCGAGCAGTTTACCTTGCAGACGGTCTTTCAATTCCTGCGGTGACCCCTTGGCGAGCAACTGTCCCTGCTGGATGAAGCCGACGTCGGTACACCGTTCCACTTCGTCCATGTAATGCGTGGTGACGAAGATGGTGGCCCCGGTCTGGCTTAACTCGTACAGCAGGTCCCAGATCAGCTGGCGGTGTACCGGGTCCAAACCGGCGGTCGGCTCATCCAGAAACAGCAAGGAAGGTTCGTGGACGAGCGCGCACGCCATTGAAAGCAGCTGTTTAAAGCCGCCGGACAGACTTCCCGCCTTGGCGTTGCGCTTTTTCTCCAGGTCAAAGTGGTGCACCAGGCGGTCAATCCGGGTCCGGGCGCGGTCCCGGGTAACCTGGTAGGCACCGGCGAAAAATCGAAGGTTTTCGCATACGGTCAAATCCGGGTACAAACTGAATCGCTGCGGGACATAGCCGAACCGCTGGCGGATCCGGCGCCGGTCCCGCCAGATGTCGAGCCCGAAAATCCGGCCGGTCCCGCGGGTCGGGCGGGTGAGGCCGCAAAGCATCCGGATGGTCGTGGTTTTACCGGCCCCGTTGGCGCCCAGGAAGCCAAAGATCTCTCCCCGCGCGATGGCCATCGTTACGCCGTCCACCGCGACCGTGTCGCCGAAGCGTTTCACGAGGCGGTCCAGCGAAATGAGCGGCTTAGACATGCTTGCGATCTCGTTCGTTGCCGGCCGGAACTAAAACTTCACAGTCAGATCGATGGCCAGGTACGGCGCCGTGTTGGTTGAAAGGACCTTGTAATCTGCGCGGTTGTAGTCGAAACGACGGTAGGGCACTGCTCCCGCCTCAAGATCAAGGGAGAAGACCTTGTTGACCTTCCAGGTCACGCCGGCGCCGATGCGGATTTCATTGAATTGAACGATCGCGTTATCCAGTTTCGTCACCCCGCGAATCCGGCCGAAATCGCCATTAACCCGGTAAGTGTTTTCGGAAAACTCTCCGCCGGCATGCAGGGTAAGGCTGTCCGTCAATTCGTATTCGATCTCCGGTTTCGGCGCGATCGCGTTAATGGTGAGTTTGTCGTTCACGCGCCATAAGAAGCCGGCTGCCGGGAAGACCGGAAAATCGAGCTCGTAGTTTACTTCGGCACCGACGATAAAGTACAATCGGTTACTGTACACGTACGAGGCGCCAATCTCCACGGGCACGTTGAACTGGCGTCCCGAGAACTCGTTCAGACCTTGCCCGTAAAAACCCGGCAACGCTTCGATGCGCATGAAAATCGCGGGACTGAGCTGGAGGTCAGCACCCAACCTCAGGTTCAGCGATTCCAGGGCGCTCGGCACGGTCGAAACCGGGTCCGAACTAAACCAATACCGTTCCCAGTCGAGGCCGGTGCGCCAGACGGGAGAATTGGAACTGGTCTGGAAGGTGGCAAGCAGCGACAAGGACGAATCCAGTTCGTCGTACGACCCGAACTTCTGGTTTTTCTGGTGCGCGTGGCCGCTCCCGATAAAGTCGACGCCCGCATCGGCATCGAAGTTAACCTTGGAGACGGTGTCTCCTGAGGGATTGAGCAGCGGCGACGACGCCAAGGCCTGCGCGTGCGCGTCCGCGCACCGGAAGATGGTGGTCGCCGCGATGGCCAGGACACAGAGCCCCGTGGCGCAACGCACCGCTATCGGCGGCCGCGCCCCGAGTCGCCGGCAGCGGGGTTCAAACGCGGTTTTTTGCCATCCGAACGGATTCATACCGGTCGTTTTTCGTTGATTTCAGCTCCCGTTACCAGCGTCACCGGCTTCAACGGGCGCCTGCCGCGTCACTGACGATCGCTTTGTCGTCCTTCTGGATACCCCGCATGAAGGCAGCCCCCGAACCGACCCGCTCGATCCCGCGCAGCTCACTGAAAGCCGGTGAGGAAATCAGGTCGACCCTCCACACGAGGGTCGCCGGCTGGCCACCGATCGTGACGGGCCAAAAGCGGTAAAAGCTCACGAGCGCATAAAAGCCGCTGCTGGAGTAGTAGGTGATATCGGCGGCTTCGGCGCCGTCATTGACGGGCACGCTGTGAAAGGCGCTCAGGCTGACGGCCCCGTCGCCGTCGACGTCGAAGAGTTGGTAGGTCCCGGTGCCGCCGCCATGGCCCCGCAGGCCGGAGCGTTCGATGATCGGGCCGAACTGCTGCTGCACTTTACCCGCCTCGCTCAACAGGCGGCTGGCTTCTTCGCCTGGCCTGATCGTGCCACCCGCACCTTCGAAGGCGGGTTCGGCGTTGATGCCGCCGGAAGCGTACGCCTGCGCCCGCTGCGCCAGAATCCGGCTCCAGAATTGGACCACCGCCGGGGATAGCCCGCCGCGGGACACTTCGGCACCGCCGGTAAAGGTCTTCGCTTCGGCCGCGCTCAGCTGCACTTTCGCCGGGTCCGCGGGCGCATTCTCGGTGGCCTTGGCGAAAGCGTTTACCGAACCGTTGGACGGCGCTGAGGCCAGGCGTTCAAAACTCGCCGGAGACGGCCGGTTTGGGATGGCGCCCTGCAGGAAGACCTTGAGATCGGGATGCCGGACCGGGTCAAATTGCTGGTGCAATCCTACCGCCCGCGGGACCGGCAACCGCACCGCGTAAGCGCTTTCGACGGCCAAGCCCCGGTTGAAGTTCATCGCCGGCCCGCGGGCGGCGAGGACTTCGCCGGAGCCGAGCCGGTTAAGGTCCGCATCCCGGAACACCGAGACGCTGCGCAGGTCCGAAATGGGATCGGCGTGACTCCATACGACCGACGAAAAAAGGAGCAGGCAGGGCGCGAGCAGGCCAAGTGGGGTCTTCATCATGAGAAAAGTCGGCGTCCAATTTCACTTCCAAAGCAGTCTGGTCCAAAGCGTGTGCCGAGGGCGGCCGGATCAAGCCCAACCGCCTTCCTGAACACGCCCTCCGGACGCGCACCCTAGCCCTCGCGTTTTTCACGGTCAACGGGTAAAAACCCGGCGAACTTTTTGGTGGCGCCGCCTGAGGTCTCACCTATGTTCGACGTTCCCTATGGAAGCTGAGTTGCAAGCGTTAGTCGATGCAGGGAAGATCAACGCGGGAGCGGCAGCGTCATTCGAGCGGTTGCGCCCGGGGACTTACTGCTTCCACAAAAGCTGGGGCTTCGGCCAGGTCAAGGAATGGAATCTTCTGGTCAGCCAGGTGATCGTCGATTTCCAAGCGAAAAAGGGGCATCCCATGCAGCTGCAATACGCGGCCGAGACGCTCCAACCGCTGCCCGAATCGCACATTTACGTGCAGAAAACGCTGCGGGCACCGGAAATGAAAGCACTCGCCCAGGAGGACCCGGTGAGGCTGCTTGAAATCGTGGTGGTAAGCTTTGACGGTAAAGTCACCCAGGATCAACTCCAGAAGGTGCTCACCCCGGAAATCGTGCCGGAAGCCGAGTTTAAGAAATGGTGGGACAACGCCAAAAAGGTGATCCGCAAGAGCGGGCAGTTTACCGTGCCGACAAAGAAAGCTGAGCCGATCGTGGCGCGGGACCAGACGGTCTCTTTGCAAAGCGAGCTGCTCGAGACTTTCCAGAGCGCGCGCCAGTTGAAAGGTCAGAATGCCCGGCTTGAGCAGATCGTGAAAAACCTGGATGCGTTCACGCCGGAACAACTGCAGGCGGTCGTGGCCCAGGTGGAAGAGATTGCCGGACGCAACGTTCGTCTGAACCCGGCGGCGGCCGCGGAACTGCTCCTGGTACGCGACGAGATTATCCGGAAACGGTCCGACCTTGCCGGCGGCGAACTCTCGGTCGCGCAGGTTATACGGGAACAGACCGGTAGGCTCGCTGAACTGGTGAACGAGGTCAGCGTGGCAAGACAGCGGGCGTTGCTTAATGAAGTGCCGCGCGCTTTCCCCAAGGATTGGTCCGAACGCCTGCTGCGGGTCATGCCCGAGGCCGGGTACCGGGTGGTGGGCGAAATCGCCAGGGTGTTTGAAGAGTCGGGTCAAACCGACGCGTTTCGACATCACTTGCTCCGGACCTTGCGGGAACACTCGATCTCGTCGGACGTGCTCTATTGGTTGTGCCGGGAACGGTCCTCGCCCGCTTACGGTGAACTGATCGAACCCGAGCTGCTGGCGGCCATTCTCAGCGCGATCGAGCGCGACCAGTTCAACGCGGCGCGCCGCGGCTCGCGGCTGCACGATTTGTTGCTGGAAGATCGCGACCTGGTGGCCGACCTCCTCATTAACGCACCCGTCAGCCAGGCGCGTGACCTGATGCGGCGCATGATGATGACGCCGGCGTTTGAGGAACTGAACAAGCGCTCGTTGCTGGCCCGGATGATTCGCGCGCATCCCGAGTTGCAATCGATGCTCACGGGAGAAACGGACCAACAGGAACAGCCGCTCGTGGTTTCCTGGCCCAGCCTCCAAAAGCGGAAAGATGAGTACGACGAACTCATCGCGAAAAAGATCCCGGAGAACACCAAGGAAATTTCGGTTGCACGTTCTTATGGCGATTTGCGCGAAAACTTCGAGTTCAAAGCCGCCAAGGAGATGCAAACTGTGCTGATGCGCCGGAAAGCGGAGCTGGAACACATGCTGGCTCGGGCCCGAGGCACCAGTTTTGAAAACGCCGACACCTCCCAGGTTTCCATCGGCACCTCGGTGACCGTACGGGATGCGGCCACGTCCGAGGCGCTGTCTTACCACGTGCTCGGCGCCTGGGACAGCGATCCGGAAAAGCGCGTGATTTCTTACCAAACCGCCATCGGCCAGGCTTTGCTGGGCAAAAAGCCCGGCGAAATGGTCGAACTGCCGACCGAAAGCGGCACCCGGCGCGTTCAAGTGCTCACGATTAAGGCACTTCAGGTGGTCCTCGGGGAGGCCTCTCTCCTGGCAAAGCCGTAGACGTAATGGCCCCAAAGCCGCCCCTCCTTGCTCCTTTAACTTCCAAGGCTGTAACTTCCAACGCTGAAATCCAACCAGACACCCACCATGTCCTTAACGATTATCTCTGACCTTCGAGCCCGGCAGGTGCTCGATTCCCGTGGCAATCCGACCGTTGAAGTTGACGTCGAACTCACTGGCGGCGCGGTCGGGCGCGCCATCGTGCCCAGCGGAGCCAGCACCGGCGCGCACGAGGCCTGGGAATTACGCGACGGCGACAAGAGCCGGTACGGTGGCAAAGGCGTGCTCAATGCCGTCGAAAACGTCGAAAACAAGATTTCTGACGCGGTGGTAGGCATGGACGCGCTTGATCAGATCGGCATCGATTCGGCGATGAATGCGCTTGATGGGACGCCGAATAAGAAGGAGCTGGGCGCCAACGCCGTCCTTGGAGTCTCGCTGGCCGTGGCGCATGCGGCCGCCGCCCAGTTGGACCTGCCGCTGTTTCGTTACCTGGGTGGACCGAACGCCAAGGTTCTGCCCGTCCCGATGATGAACATCATCAACGGCGGCGCGCATTCCGATGCGCCCATCGACTTTCAGGAGTTTATGATCATGCCGAAAGGTGCGCCGACCTTTGTCGAAGCCCTCCGGTACGGCACCGAAGTGTTCCACACGCTGAAGGCCGTGCTCAAGGAACGCGGCTTATCGACGGCGGTCGGGGATGAGGGCGGCTTCGCGCCGAACCTGAACGGGGTCGAGGACGCTTTGGACACGATTGCCAAAGCCGTGGAGCGGGCCGGCTACAAGCTCGGCGACGAGATTGCCTTCGCCTTGGACGCGGCTTCCAGCGAGTTCTATGACGCTGAAAGCAGGACGTACGTGTTCAAAAAATCCGACAAGTCGCGCCGGAGCGCGGAAGACCTGGTAGGCTTTTACCAACAACTCTGCGCGAAGTACCCGATCGTTTCGATCGAGGACGGCTGCGCCGAAGATGACTGGGAGGGCTGGAAAAAACTTACCCAGGCGTTGGGCGCCAAGGTGCAACTGGTAGGTGATGACCTGTTCGTGACCAACGTCGAGTTTCTTCGCCGGGGCATCAAGGAAGGGGTAGGCAATTCCATCCTGGTGAAGGTCAACCAGATCGGATCCTTAACTGAGACGCTGGACGCGATCGAACTGGCCAGGGAGAATCGCTACACCGCCGTGATCAGCCATCGCTCCGGTGAGACCGAGGATACAACGATCGCCGACATCGCGGTGGCCACCAACGCCGGCCAGATCAAGACCGGTTCGCTCTCCCGCACCGATCGCATCGCCAAGTATAACCAGCTCTTACGAATTGAAGAAGAACTTGGTGACAACGCTCAGTACGGCGGTAAAATGCGCTGAGTGAGCGACCCCTATGAACAGTACTCTTCTCCAAAGGAGGATCGGTTTCGTGGGTTTTTGAGCCAGGTCCTGCACATCCTTATTTTCCTGGCGATCGCCATTCTGCTGACCTGTTGGTTTCTCCCTTTGCTGCGGGAAAGGCAAAAGCAACAACGTGCGCTCCAGACCCTGAAAGAGCAGGTTGAACAGGAGCGCACGGTGCTGAACAAGCGCACCAGAATGCTCAACCTTCTGCAAAGCGACCAAAGCTACCTGGAATTGCTCGCGCGCGATAAGCTCGACATGATGAAACCGGGCGAAACCATTTTCCGAATGGAAAAACCCGCCGAAAACAAGCCCTAGCCAGGTTCGGCGAACGCTACTCGACCCGGATGACCAGGGGGCCCGGCGGCTCTGAGAACGACTGCAGGGCGGGCAACTGCACGGCATCGCGTCCGCGAACCGACAGGACCGGCATGATGCCGTGGCTGAGGATCGCTTCTGCGGCCCGCTCATTCAACCACGCCTCGGCGCAAGGTTTCACCCGCGTTTCGCCGTCACTGGTGAATCTGTGGAGCGGCAGGCCATCCACCTCACCGCCTTCCTGGAACTCCGGATCCAGAACTTCAGCCGCCGCCGCGGTGGCAAGCAGGTAACCGCAAAGAAGGGCCGGATTGCCCCACAAATAGGATTCGTGATCGGGATTCGCCGGCATCTCTTCAAAAGGAAATGCTTCGATCGGATCGCTGCTTTTACCGTACGGCTGGCGAAGGAGGAACCGCGGCGCTGCCAGCCCGAGGTGGGCCGCCACCGGCATCCGCCGTAACGCTCCAAATTTTTCCGCCTCGTCCGGATGTCCCGGGCTCCAATCGTCCGGGTCGGGCTGCACATCGAATGAAGTGCACCCGACCAACGGCGGGCTTGCGGCGGCGACAAACGCGCTTTGACACGCCCGGACCAGACGCGCGATTCCCGCCAGGACCGCGGAATCCTGCGGCCCGAACGTATAAAGGCCAAGGATGATCCCGGGACGAATTTTCTCCAGCGGTTTGTAAACGGCGCTCCCGGCCGGGTCCTCCTCCCCTGCCGTCACGGCGGTTGCGAGTTCTGCCTTGGAGCAGTTGATCGCGTACAGCTTGACCTCTTCGCTGACGTTGCGAATCAAAAAATCGAGCCCGCGCCACGCCGCCTCAAGCGCCTGGAACTCCGGACGGTGCAGGAGCGCCCTGAGGCGCGCCGAGAGTTCGGTTTCCGCGTGCGCAACCAAACGGGCAGGCGACGGCGGTGTGCCCGGCACATTCGGGCCGACGACCTGTCTGATAAATCGATCAACGATCCCACCTGAAGAAGCCGTGTACTGTTCGGCGGCGGTTTCCCCGAGAAGCCTGGCCAGCATGCCCTCGGTGGATTCCGTGGAACCGGCCGGCGCAGGGTCAGGCGGTGCGGCACCGGCCTTCAGCAGCTCTGCTGACTCTTTTTCTGCCTCAGCCGCGGTTGCCGGATTCAAGAGCCGGGTGCGCAGGCGGGCAAACCGCGCAAGCGGCTCGACCTCGTCGATCAACCGGTCGGGATGAAAATCGTCCAACCGTTGGAACCGCAGCTTGATCCCTCCATCGCCCGCATTGCCCGGAGGCAGATCCAGAGTCACTTGCATTCGGGCGAATTCCTGCTCAAAATTGTCGCAGTCGACCGGCCTGGGGTCCGGTCGCCGGCGCCCTTCTGCCTCGGGAGCGCAGCCGCCGAAATCTCCCAGGATCGTGATCCGGAAAGGCGGGGTGCCCCCGCCCCTTTCCGGGTTCGAACCTGATCGGAATGAAAAATCAAGGCTCATTCAGCCCCTTGCGTAACCTGCTCGGTTTTAGTTTTGGAGGCGCCGTGTTTCAGCAGGGCAAAGATGTCGCTATCGGTGGAAAGCACCAGGGTGGAATCCTTGGTAAAGGTCTTGTGGTAAGTCTCCAGGACCTTGAGGAAGGCATAAAACTCCGCCGCTTGCGGGTTTTGCGTGTAAGCACGCGCGTAAATCTCCGTTGCCCTGGCATCAGCTTCGCCCCGGATCTGTTGCACCGTACGGTAAGCGTTGGACCGGATTTCGTTCAGGTCGCGCTCACGCTGGCCGGCGATGCGCGCCGATTCGCCTTCGCCCTCGGAACGAAAGCGCTGCGCGATTTGGAGCCGTTCGCTGATCATGCGCTGGTAGATGCGGTCAAGCACATCGGGGTTGTAGTTTACCCGTTTGATTCTGAAATCGAGCACGGCGATACCGAACTCCGCCAGCTTCTGGGCGGCGGCGCCCTTGATCTCTTCTTCGATCTTGAGCCGGCCGAATTCGATCGGGGGAAGGATGCCGATGGTACCGGTGGGACCGCCCTTGAGGGTCTCGTCGTGCCGCGGCTGACGATTTTTGTCGGTGCGTACGATCTCGATCAGGTCGTGTTTGGCGATCGCGTTGCGGGTTTCGCTGCCGAGAATGTCTTCGAGACGGGACTGGGCGCTGCGCTCGTCGTGCAGACGCACGAAATAAGTCGTCGGCCCTTCGATGCGCCAACGGGCGAACGCGTCGACGTGGATGTAGGTCTTGTCCCTGGTGGGGATGGCAACCGGCGCGCCGTCCCATTCGAGGAAGCGTTTGTCGAGCCGGTTGACGCTTTGGACAAACGGCACCCTGAAATGCAAACCCGGATCGGTGATCGGCTCCCCGATCGGCTTGCCAAACTGGGTGATGATCACCTGCTCGGTCTGGTCAACCGTATAGAACGAGCTGAACAACGCCAGGAACAAAAGCAGGGCGCCGGCAATCACGGCGGCCGGGAGAAGATTTATCCTCATCATTGGCGACCCTCCACCGGCGCAGGTTTGGTCGAGAGCGGCAGGACTGGGAGCAGTTGCCGCAGGGACTCGTCAACGATGATTTTTTGTCCCATTTGAGGCAGGACGTCGCTCATCGTCTCGAGGTAAAGGCGGGTACGGGTAATCTCGGGCGCCTTGACGTACTGCTGAAGCACGGCGGTAAAAGCCGCGGCGTCGCCCTCAGCCTCATTTACGCGCTTGAAGCGGTAACCCTCCGCGGCGCGGATGGTCTCGTCGGCCTCACCTTTAGCTTTCGGCACCGCCTTATTGTAGTCGCCGTTGGCGATATTGATCGCGTTTTCGCGGTCCT
>JAFAUY010000284.1 GCA_019243005.1 Verrucomicrobiota bacterium
TCGGCCGGTATGCTGCTTTCTCGCCTTTACCATGTTCGTGGCCTTCACGTCGGTGCTGCACGCCACCCATCAGTTCCAGGAGTACTCCCGGCCGCTGGAAATGTTGTTTGTTTTTGTGATGCTGGCCTTTGTCGGTCCGGGCAAGTAAAGCGTCGAGGGCGGCGGTTAGCCGCTAAAAGAATGCCACAAATGCCACAAGCGGAAAAATGCCACAAATGAGAGAGCCCTCTATTGGTGACGCCGTGAGAAACCACACGTCACAAGTGAAGGCATGCCCCCGAAAGGCGTTTTCTGCGGCAGTGTACTCGTTTGTTCGTGGCGTTCTCCTGCCCCTTTCATTTGCGGCATTCTCGGCCCAGGGCCACAAATAAAGGCTCTCTCATTTGTGGCATTTTTCCGCTTGTGGCATTTTCATAGCAGCGGTCCCACCCCGAGCGCCCGAAGTTTCTCCCGGATTTCCTCCTGCTGTTTCGAATCTTTGGTAAAACCCAACGCCTTTTGTAGTTGTTCGGCTCCGGCGCGCCGGTCACCTTTTTGTGCAAGCGCCTGGCCTTTCCCGGCCAGCGCGGAAACGTTGTCGGGATCATCGGTGAGAATCGATTCGTAATCCTTCAGGGCTTCGTCCGGTTTATTCGCTTTCAGATAAAGGTCGCCGCGGCGCAGCCGCAGGTGCGAATCATGAGGGTTGAGGACCAGCATGCGACCGAGGTCATCGATCGCCTCCGCCGTTTCGCCTGACGATTCATAAAGGTAGATCCTCGTCAGGTAATATGCCGGCCGGTTAGGATCGAGTTCGATCGCTTTGCCGAAATCCGCCAGGGCACCGGGTTTATCCCCTTGCTTAAGCCGAGCGTAGCCGCGGCCGGCGTAAAGCTCAGCATCCACCGGTTTTAGTCCGATTGCCCGCGTGTAATCCGCGATGGCGGCGTTGAACTGTTCCCGTTCGTACTGAAGCCGGGCGCGCCGGAGGAGCGCGTCTGCGTCGTCCGGCTTTGCCTGGAGTACGGCATCGAGAGCTGCCAGCGCCCGGGTCTTATCGCCGGCCTTGAGGCATGCCGCCGCCAGTACCGCCTGGGCATCAACGTCCTTCGGGTTAAGCCTGATTGCCTCAGTGTAATCCGCGATCGCTCGATCCAACTGGCCTATGGCGACGCACGCATCTGCCCGGCCCTTCAGGGCAGCGGCATCGTTCGGGTTCCTGGCCAGAAGCTTATCATAATCATCGACGGCTCGTTGCGGCTCCTTCCTGACCGCGAGAAGGTACGCGTGAAACCGCAGTGCGCGCTCGTTCTCCGGCTGCTCTTTGAGCACTGCATCGAAATCCTTCAGCGCATCATCGAGCCTACCGAGCTGCAGGTAGCTGTACCCACGGTTGAATTGAACGCCGGGGTCGTTCTGGAGGTTTAATGCCGTCGTGTAATCCTGCGCGGCCTGGTCCCAAGCCCCCATCCGGCTGTACAAAGCCGCCCGGTTTCGATAATGCACCGCTTGGTCGGGGGCGAGTTTGATGGCTTTCGTGAACGCTTCCAAAGCCGCCTGATCCTTGCCGGCCCTGGCCAGTTCCGCGCCGGCCACGGCATAGTCCCGGGCGTCCTCCGCTCGGAGCCCTCGGACACCACCGGCCGCCGACGCTGCGACGACCGCCACCACCAACATCCTGCGCATGCCTACTGGATCGCCGGTGGTCTACTCCGAATCAAGCGCGGATCGGTCCTCCAACCAGGGTGCCACCGCAAGGCCTCTCCCGGCGAACGTAATCGCAGGTCGCGCAACGCCGACGGCACTACGGAACCCGATGGCCCAGGGCGATCGTGTACAGCTGGTACCATTCTTCCCGGCTGAATTTCAGCCGGCGACCGTCGCACGCCGCCCGGAGGCGGTCGGGATTGGTGGTGCCGATGACCGGCTGGATTCGTGCCGGGTGCCGGAGGATCCAGGCGATGACCACGGCTTCCCGGCTGGCACCCAATTCACTCGCCAGCTTGGCCACGTAACCGGCTGCCCGCTTAACCCTCGGTTCAACTTCGGTGGACTCGGCTTTTCCGGTGAGAAGCCCCTTAGCCAGGGGCGCCCACGCCTGCAGCTGGATATCGTGCAACCGGCAGTACTCGATGAGACCTTCGCCGGGATTGCCGTACTCCGGACGGCGCATATTGGCGTGGATCGCCGCGTCGTGCAGTACGGTATGGAGCGGATTGTATTCGATCTGGTTGAAGCGCAAGGGATGGTCGATGTAGGCCTGCAGCAAATCAATTTGTGCCGCCGAATGGTTGCTCACGCCGAACGAACGTACCCGGCCGGTACGGTGCAATTCGTCGAAAGCGCGCGCCACTTCTTCAGGTTCAACCAACGGGTCCGGCCGGTGGAGCAGCAGCACGTCGAGGTAATCGGTTTGCAATCGCCTCAGGCTGCCTTCGACGGCCCCCATGATGTGATGGTAACTCAGGTCGAAACGGCCCGGTAACCCTTTCTCAGGCTGGTCAGGTAGGATGATGCCGCACTTGCTCTGCACGACAAAGCGGTCCCGTTCACTCGCATGGTCCCGTAGAAATTCGCCGAAGCTCGTTTCCGATTTGCCGTAACAGTAGAAGTCGGCGTGGTCAAAAAAACTGAGGCCGCATTCCAGGGCGGCCTCGATGGCCGCGCGGCCTCGTTTGCGTTGGGCGTCATCGAGCGGCGCGGCGTCAAACGCGCCACCGATCATCATGCATCCGTAAATTAGCGGAGGAGAATAGTTCGTGGCAGAGGTGGTCATCGTGGTCCGTTGTCAAAATTCAGGAGCCGGAGCGGTTCATCGGCGGCCGATGGACGTCCGGTCGCCGGGAGGTCATGCACCGATTGCACAGCCGCACGGCGCGGCGGTCGAAGTTAGCTCCTCAGGTTCAGCGCCTCGAGCGCCTTAAGGGTTGTCCTCAGCACCTTCAGGCGCGCGTACCATTTGTAATTCGCCGCAATCACGGTCCAGGGGGCATTCGGCAACGACGTCTGCTCAAACATGTCCTGCGCCGCCTCGTTATGGCGGTCCCATTTCCGCCGGTTGCGCCAGTCTTCCTCGGTGATCTTCCAGTGTTTAAGCGGATCGGCCTCACGCACCCGAAACCGTTTGAGTTGTTCATCCTTATCGATATGGAGGTAGAACTTGACGATCACGGTGCCATCGTCGGTGAGCCAACGTTCAAAGTCGTTGATTTCGCGGTAGGCACGCTTCCATTCGTTCGGCATCGCAAAACCCTCAACGCGTTCGACCAAAACGCGCCCGTACCACGACCGGTCAAAGATCGCAATCTGGCCGTAGGAAGGCAGCTTGTTCCAGAACCGCCACAGGTAGTGGTGTCGGTATTCCTCGTCGGTAGGCTTAACGATGGAGTAAACGCGATAACCGCGCGGATCCAACTTTTCGACCAATCGTTTGATCGCGCCTCCTTTTCCCGCCGCGTCGGGGCCTTCGACCACCACAATCACGTTGTGTTTCGAATCCATGAGTACCCGTTGGAGGTTCAGCATGCGCAACTGGTACTCTTTGAGCCTTTCTTTGTACTCGTCCTGGTCGACGGACTGGTTCTGATCCAGTTCATCGAGGATCATGTACCGGTTCAGGAGTTTTTCGTCCTTGGCCATACGGGGGTAATGGGCGGCGGGCTCGGATCCAGGGAACGAATCTAGGGAACGGATCAAGGTGGAGGCAGGTAAAACGCTTCTTCTGGTAGGAGGTAAGGTAAACCGTCGCGAACCGGGTAGCAGATTTTACCGGTTTCGCAAACCAAACAATGCTCGAACGGCAGGATTTCCGCACCTGCCGCCAACGTTTGCAAGGCGCCGGTCGCCAGGGCACGGCGCACGCGGGCCAGTTCTTCCGGTTCCGCCCGGCGCAGTCCGGACCGGGTTACCGGGCAACGCAGGATCGTCATCAACCCCGGATGCGGGCCTACCGCCCCGTCGTTAGCAGAAGCCGGCTTCAAGACAATGCCGCATTCAATGGCCGATATGCCGGCTCAATACTTCGGCACGGAAGGATCAACCTGCTCCGCCCAGGCAACGATGCCGCCTTCCAGGTTGCTCAGTTTTTTGAAGCCCGCTTCCTGCAGGATATGCAAGGCGCGGGCGCTGCGTGCCCCGCTCTTGCACTGCAGAACGATGTCATCCGCACTGTCGAGTTCACTCAACCGCGCCGGCAGTTCACCGAGCGGAATCAGGCGCGACCCCGGAATGTGACAGATCTCGTACTCGTACGGCTCACGCACGTCGACCAGCACGAAAGGTTCCTTGCGGTCCAGCTTCGCCTTGAGTTCGCGTGCCTCGATCGTCGGCACTTGCATCTCTTTTGCGTTCTCCGCTTCCGCTTGGGGCAACCCGCAAAATTGTTCGTAGTCGATGAGCTCGTGAATGGTGGGATGATCACCGCATACGGGGCACTTGGGGTCGCGCCGGATGGTAAACTCCCGGAAACGCATCTTAAGCGCATCGAAACTCACCAGACGCCCGATGAGCGGTTCGCCGATGCCAAGGATAAGCTTGATTGCCTCGATGGCCTGCATCACGCCGATGATGCCGGGCAAAACGCCGAGCACCCCGCCCTCAGCACAACTCGGCACCATGCCGGGAGGCGGCGGTTCAGGAAACATGCACCGGTAGCACGGGCCCCCGAGGTGCGGCGCAAAGACGGTGCATTGGCCGTCGAAACGAAAAATCGATCCATACACGTTCGGCTTTTTCGCCAAAACGCAGACGTCATTCGACAAATAGCGAGTCGGGAAGTTGTCCGTCCCGTCAATGACCACGTCGTAACCGGCAACCAACTGCCGGGCGTTATCACTCCGAAACAGGGTGTCGTACAGATCGACCTGCACGTTCGGGTTGATTTCCTTGATGCGGTCCCGGGCGGAGTTCAGCTTTTTACGGCCCACGTCTTCCGTCCCGTGCAGGATCTGGCGCTGCAGGTTGGAGAAATCGACGACGTCAGGATCGACCAACCCGAGCCGGCCGACGCCGGCGGCTGCCAGGTAAAGGGCGATCGGCGAGCCCAGGCCGCCCGTTCCAATGCAGAGAATGCCGGCGGCTTTCAGTTTTTTCTGACCCTCAAGCGTCACCTCCGGCATAATGAGGTGCCGCGAGTAACGCGCGATCTCGTCGTTGCTAAAGTGTATCTCGTCCAGCCGTTCGTTCGGGATAATGCTCGCAGCCATAACCAACCAGAGGTTCGCAAGCTAAGCACGCAGTCTTTAAAAAGCAACGCCCGGCACACGGCGGGCACGGCGCCCCACCACGGGCACAGCGGATAAGAATCACGCAGCGCCACGGCGGAAAGAGGAATGCGGTTACTCGACACTCCGCAGCCGCCACTCCTCCGGGTGTGGCATTTTGCCTACTTCTGGGCGTACCACCAGCGATGATTGTCCCGCGCCATCAGGGCATCCGCTGCCGCCGGTCCCCACTCGCCCGCGGCATAGTTCGGGAAATCGTCCGGCGGATGTTCAGCCCAGGCGTCAAGGATAGGCTGGGCCGCCGTCCAGGCTGCCTCGACCATATCGGTACGATGAAACAACGTGGCGTCACCGACCATGCAGTCGTAGAGCAGTTTTTCGTACCCGGTGGTCGGCACTTCCCCGCCGAACTGGCTGTAATCGAAATCCATGTGCACCGCCTTGGTCGCGATCGTCGGCCCCGGTACTTTGGCGCGCACCTGAAACGTGATGCCCTCGTCGGGTTGGATGTGAAAAACGAGGTAATTAGGCGCGATCGGATCGCTTTCGGCGCCGCCGAACAGTGCGAGGGGCGGCGTCTTGAAACGCACCACGATCTTGGTGGTCCGTTTTGCCAGGCGCTTGCCCGTCCGCAAATAGAACGGCACCCCGGCCCAGCGCCAATTGTCGATCATGATCTTGACGGCAGCGTAGGTCTCGGTCAACGAACGCGGATCCACGTTCGGCTCCTGGCGATAGCCGGGCACCGGTTTGCCGTCGATTACTCCCGGGCCGTACTGGCCGCGGACCGTCGCGCGCAGCACCTGCTCCTCGGAGGGTTTGCGGATCGCATCCAGCAGCTTCACCTTCTCGTTACGCACGGCTTCGCCCTGCAGTGAAGTCGGCGGCTCCATCGCCATCAGCGCCAGCAGCATGAACATGTGGTTCTGCATCACGTCCCGGAAAGCGCCGGCCCGCTCGTAAAAAGCGCCCCGGTTCTCCACGCCCAACGACTCAGCCACCGTCAACTGGACGTGGTCAATGTACCGCCGGTTCCAGATCGGCTCGAACACCGCGTTGCCCAGGCGGAAGACCAGCAGGTTTTGCGCGGTCTCCTTACCCAGGTAGTGGTCAATGCGGTAAATCTGGTTTTCCTCCAGAACGCTCGTGAGCTGCCGGTTCAGCTCGCGCGCCGAAGGGAGGTCGTGGCCGAACGGTTTCTCGATGATGACCCGTCGCCAATGGCCGTTTTCCTGTTTCGTTAACCCATGCTCAGCCAGTTTCCTGGCCACGAGGGCGAACAGATCGGGTTGGATCGAAAAGTAAAAAAGAACGTTCCCCCCGGTGCCGAAATCCTTTTCGGATGCTTCGAGCGAGCCCTTGAGGCAATCGTAGGTTTTATCGTCGGCAAAGTCCCCTGAACAGAAACTCATTCGCCGCCGAAAATAATTCCAGACCTTTTGGTCGACGGGCTGGGTTCCCAGGGTAGCAAGGTCTTTGCCGAGCTGGTCACGAAAGGCTTCATCCGACCACTCCTGCCTCGCCACACCGATGATGCTGAACTTGTCCGGCAGAAGCGCGTATGATGTCAGGTTGTAGAGCGCCGGGATGAGCTTGCGTTTGGTAAGATCGCCCGACGCACCAAAAATCACAATCGCGCACGGATCACCCGCGCGCGGAGTCGGCTGGCTCGCTTCCATGGGGCCTCACTTACTCACCGGGGAACGTTTCAACGTGACCGCCAAACTTGTTGCGCATCGCCGAGAGCACTTTTTCGGCAAAGGTGTGCTCTCTGCGCGAGCGAAACCGGGTAAACAAAGACGTGCTCAAGACGTCGGCCGAAACCGATTCTTCGATGGCGGCCTGCACCGTCCAGCGCCCTTCACCAGAATCCTGAACGAACCCCGAGAAGTGCTCCAACGGCGGGTCTTCAGCCAAAGCCATGGCGGTCAGATCCAGCAACCAGGAGCCCACGACGCTGCCCCGCCGCCAGAGCTCGGAGATATCGGCCACGTTGAAATCGTACCGGTAACCCTCCTCCAGCTGGTCCGCGTTCGCGCCCCGCAAGATATCAAACCCTTCGGCATAAGCCTGCATCAGGCCGTACTCGATGCCGTTATGAATCATCTTGACGAAATGGCCCGCTCCCGATGGCCCGCAATGCAGGTAGCCTTGCTCGGCGCTGCTTTGGAATTTTTCCCGTCCCGGCGTCGGCTCGATGGTACCTTTCCCGGGCGCCAGCGCCGCAAAAATCGGCTCCAGGCGTTGAACGGCCTCCGTGGGTCCGCCGAGCATCAAACAATATCCGCGGTCAATGCCCCAAACGCCCCCGCTGGTGCCCGCGTCGATGTAGTGGATGCCCTTTTCCTGCAACGAACGGCTCCGGCGCACGTCATCTTTGTAGAACGAATTGCCTCCATCAATCACGGTGTCACCGGTGTCCAGCAACGCCTTGAGCGACTGCACATTACTCTCGGTGGGCACCCCGGCAGGCACCATCAGCCAGATGGCCCGCGGTTTCTCGAGTTTCTCCACCAGCTCCTCCAGGTAATGGGCCCCTGCAAAGCCTTCCTTAGCCATGCGCTGGACGGCTTCCTTGTTCCGGTCGAAGACAACAACCGTGTGATTGTGACGCTGTAAGCGGCGCGCCATGTTGGCGCCCATCCGGCCGAGGCCTACCATACCGATTTGCATATCTTTCCGTCGTTGTTGTTCGCTTTAGTTCCAGGTTAATTCCCGTCCAAGGATGGTCGCAACTGTAATATGATCCGCGCCTGCCAACCCAAAAAAAAGCCGCGGCGCCCGCGACCCGCGGGCGCTTACCGAGGCGGCCCAACGGAGTGTCCGGCTAGGCTCACAATACCACTCTCCCTAAAACTTTTCTTTCCGCCACTCTTAGTTCTGTCAGAATTGGCCCGCGTCAAAGTCCCTGCCACGGTCGCCTGAAAAGATGCTTATGCGTTTGCCGAGAAATCAGCGCCTCTCCGCCCGATGTTGAACTTTATCTGGACCGGCCTGCTGCTGGCCGGCGTGATCGTGGCGGGCATCACCGGGAAATTTGACGCCCTGAATCAAGCCGTGTTCACGAGCGCCAAAGGTGCGGTGATGGACATCGCGCTTCCGCTCGTGGGCACCATGGCACTTTGGCTCGGGCTGATGCGGCTGGCGGAAAAATCGGGTCTGATCGCGGTCATGGCCCGGCTTATACGTCCGGTGATGCAGCGGCTCTTCCCGGAGGTTCCGCCGGCCGACCCGGCCATGAGCTCGATGATGATGTCGATTGCCGCCAATATGCTCGGGGTAAGCAATGCCGCCACTCCCCTCGGCCTGAAAGCGATGGGAGAACTGAACCGGCTCAATGCCGGTGCCGGCTCGGCCAGCAACGCGATGTGCATGTTCCTGGCGTTGAACACGAGCGCCGTCCAATTGGTCCCCGCAACCGCGATGAACATCCTGGCGATCAACGGGAGCCGGAATCCCACCGCGATTATTGCCCCCACCCTGCTGGCCACCGGCATTGCCACGGTGTGCGCCGTGGTGATCGTGAAAGTTCTCGAGCGCCTGCCGGTCTTTGCCCGGCAAAATCCGCATCCCCTCCCGAAGGCTGCGCTGCCGGCACACGGGGCGCCCCCGGCGGGCAGCACAGCCCCCGACCCCGCGCCGGCACTGACGGCGTTGGCGCGCCTCCCCCCGTGGTCGGCCACGTTGCTCATCCTGCTCGCTTTGTTTCTCGGCTTCGTTTTCCTCCGGTCCCTTTTCCCGGAGCTGATCCGGCGGCAATCGGCCTTACCAAACGCACCCGGCTTTCCGGCCAACCTTTTCCGGGCGTTTTCGCCGTTGGTGGTTCCCTTTCTGATTGCCGCTTTTCCCCTTTACGCCGCCGGGCGCGGCGTGCCGGTCTTCAGCGAATTTGTCGAGGGCGCGAAGGAAGGCTTTCAGATCGCCGTGCGGATCATCCCGTTCCTGGTCGGTATCCTGGTGGCCATCGGTGTCT
Organism: Verrucomicrobiota bacterium; assembly: GCA_019243005.1. Taxonomy (GTDB): domain Bacteria; phylum Verrucomicrobiota; class Verrucomicrobiia; order Chthoniobacterales; family JAFAMB01; genus JAFBAP01. The sequence continues at coordinate 9,175 of JAFAUY010000284.1, forward strand.
TTCGCGAAGCGGGCGCCCTGGAGGTGCTGCAACGGTTGCTCGCGCCAGTGTTCAAGGGACTAAACGCACCCGTCGACCTGTTGCCGATGATCCTGATGCGCCCCCTTAGCGGCAGCGGCTCCATCGCCGTGCTCAGTGACCTGGTAAAACGTTTCGGACCGGATCACCTGATAAGCTATACGGCCGCCACCATTTATGGCAGCGCCGAAACCACGTTCTATGTCGTGGCCGTCTATTTCGGGTCGGTTAACGTCACCCGCACCCGGCACGCGATTCCGGCCGGGTTGCTCGCCGACCTGGCCGGCATCATCGCCGCCATTGCCTGCTGTCGGCTCCTCTTTGGGTGAAACCTGAAGAATGCCACGAATGCCACAAGCCGGAAAATGCCACAAATGGAGAATCGCTGATTCGCGGCCTCCGGGGAGTGTCGCTGCCCCGGAGAGCACCTTGGTACTTCATTGCCCGGCGTCAACCCCATTTGGATGGCGAGTGCCGGGTGTCGCTCTTTGCCCCGGAGGGACAGCCGAGCTTAGCCAGGGACTTTTGCCCCCGAAAGCTTCAGAAAAGGGTTGCGCCCTGTTGGGACGCCCGAAGCGGCGCGCCGAAGGATTCCCACCCGCGAACGGCCCGCCCTGACGTTAAGCTGACGGCCACCAGTGCAGCCATTCACCAGCAATCTGTAGCATTTCTTAGGGCCGCACAAACGGCCGGTTCACCGACGGATCGAGCACCAGGGCGCCGGCAGGAATCCCGCGGACGTCGATCAGGTTGTGCGGGTAATACGGGCTCCGTACCAGTCCCGGGTACTCGGTCGGGTGTCCGTACGGGTAACCTCCGGGTGGGGCATCCTGATAATAACGCTGCCGCTCGTTCTCATGGATGACGGCTCCGATGATCGCACCGGTAGCCGCTCCCGCGGCCGCACCCGCCGCCGCGCTGCGGACATTGCCGCCGGCCAGACCTCCGATCACCGCGCCCGCCCCGGCGCCATAAGCCGCGCCCTGGCCTTCGTACGTGTCACATCCGCTTAACAAACCGGCCGCGGTCACGACCGCCAGCATACAAATTTTTACCTTCATACAACGATTTTCCTCATTCCTCGCAAAGTTCTCCCACTCTCAGATTTCTCCCCAACTCCTCCACAATCCTCCCGCAGGGAGTTCGTGTACCGGAAGCATTACGCTCGCATGTACGGGGCAGTTTCACTCACGGTTTAATGCCCAGGCAGTTGGACGAAAGCGCGAACGTGATCATCAAAAGTTTTTCCGCCGCGCCAAGGCGGTAGCGGCGATAAAACATCCGGAACCCGTCGGCCTCAATCTTCTGCAGCAACCGAAAATAAGTGGCTCGCATCAGTTCGGCCGCGACCATCGAGCGCACGTCTTCCCGCGGCAGCAACCGGCGCGCTTCCCGGAAGAAACTGCGGGCGCGCTCGGCCTGGGCCTGCATCAAGCGTAGAAACTGGCGGTTGTAAGTCCGCCCCAGGAGTTGTTCCTCGGAGTAGCCGTATTGCGCGATTTCAGAAAGCGGCAGGTAAATACGGCTGCCGTTGCGCAGGTCCACCTCGATGTCCCGAATGATGTTAGTCAGCTGCAACGCATGGCCCAGAATGTAGGCGTACCGCCGCGTTCGCGGGTTGCGGTAGCCGAAGATTTCGATGCTCACCAGACCGACGGCGCTGGCCACCCGGTAACAGTACCGGCTCAGCTCAGAAAAGGTCTGGAAGCGCCCCGGCCGCAGGTCCGATTCCACCCCGTCCAGGATGTCGTTGAGGTACCGCAGATCGATTCGGTACTGGCGGATCATCCCTCTCATCTCCGCCGCAAACGGCATTTCGCCGGGAGCGGGTTCGCGGAGCGCAGCTCGCCAGGCCCGGAGCGCCGCGAGCCGTTCGTCGAGGGGCCGGGATGCATCATCGGCAAGATCGTCAACGTGGCGGCAGAAAGCATAAAATATGGTGATCGCCTCCCGCCGCGGTCGCGGCAGCGCAAAAAACGCAAGCGCCAGATTCGACTGGCTTTTTTTGGTGATCTCCTGCGCCGAACTCATTTGCTTGGGTGAGCCCTTATTACTTCCTCCACCGTCCCGTTAGCAACTTCCAGAATGACACTTGACCAGGCCGTCTCCGTACCGGGCCAGACGGTTGCCACCGCCGTGAGCCCGAAATGGTTCACGAGCCGCTGGCAGGTCTCGGAAAACAGGAGGGCGTCGCCGGGAGCCAGGTGTTTTCCGAGCGATTCGATCCCCAGCAACGAGGGCCGGTGGATCACAGCGCGCGCAAGGGCGGCAACCTGTTGCTGGAGTGCCGTCAGGCCGTCGAGCGTTTCGTTTTCGACCTCGGATAGTCCCGTCAGCCCCAACAGTTCCTCCGTGATTTCTTTCGCCTCCGCCGGGTCAACCTGCAGGACCTTAAACAGCGGCATGGCAACATTCTCGACCACCGTAAATCCAGGCAAGAGGTACGGGGTTGGAAACACGTAGCCGACTTCACGGTTGCGCAAGTCGGCCAGCTCGGCGGCGGTTAATCGGGACGTCGCGGCTTCACGCACGAACAGTTCGCCGGCGCTCGGCCGTTCCAGCAGCGTGAGCAGGCGCCACACCAGGTGTTTGCCGCCGCAGTCAGGGCCGTTCAACCGGTAAATCCGGCGGGACTCAAACGCGTAATCGAATGGATTGATCCATTCTTCGGGTTGATCCCCGAATTGGCGTTTACCCCGGAGCTGCTGAGCACGAAGAAGAATGGGCATCACAGAATGCTTCAATCACCGGGACCCGGAAAACCTGACTCGCCTGCTAAAAGTTTTGGGTCTCCGCAAACCCGGATCGACGGCGGAAGCTCACCACGCGCATCACGCCGCGTAAAGTGAAAACTGGGCTTTTAAAACTTCACCATCGCTCCGGCCCCCGTACACACCCGGTAAAAGCAAACCCAGCTGGCCAGAAACCATGCTGAAAGGAAAGCCTTGGCCTCCAGGGCAATCAAGGTGGCGAAACGCTCGGGAAACGAATTCTCAGGGAAACCGGTCGCAAAAAAGTTTCTGAGCCACTCCAGGAAAAAGAAATGCATGGCGGCGACCAGCAGAAACCAGAGCAGCCGGTACCAATGCGCGCGTACGAACGCGACGTGCGTCCCCAGTGCGCGGCCCAACGCCTCGTTGTGAAATACCAGGCTGAGCTGGACGGAACAGAAGAGGATAAGGATCACGTCCAGCAACGGGCGGGCGATTTGGTCGATGTACTGCACCACCGCCCTGGTAAAATCCGTGCGACCCTGGATCCAGCCGTAGGTCGCAAGAAGCGGCAGGTGCACAAGCAGCAGTCCTGCCAGCAGCAACAGGCCGGTCCAGCGGGCGGCATACACACTGCGCTTGACGGCCAGAGCAAACACGCGGTCGGACGACGCGCTGAGGCCACGGAGCCACGCGTACACCAGCAGGACAAGATAAACCTCGATCAACGTGCCGAACAGGGCTTCAAACTGGAACGAGAACGCGTCGAGCACGGCCCCGAGCTGCAGCAGCTGAATCGCGCCTATAAAATCATTCAGCACGTAAACGCAAACAGCAAAAAGCGGCTTGAGCAGAGCGGCGACGGCGCACAGAAGCACGCCGCAGTACACCGGGACCGACCAGCGTTTCAGGCGTTTTCGCGCCACCGCGAGCGTCATGGCACGCGCGCTGCGCCAATTGCAGAGGAAAAGGAACGCTGCCAGCGCCGATGCAGGAAAGGTGACCACAGCCTGTTGGAAAAGGCCGGCCACACCGTCGAGGGCCGGCAACCAAGCCTTCGCCGCAGCATTTTTTCCGTTCTCAGGCTGAAAAGCCGGCCAGTAAAGGACGTCATCCAGGCTGACCTGCAGGAGGCCAAGTTCGTAGGCCTGAATACATTGAAAAAGAAAATACAACCCGCTCAGCGCTCCGAACCACAGCCAGATCCGGGGATACCTTTGGAGGGCCCGTAACCCGTTCAGGAAAAAGGGAAACACCGGGTTCGTAATCAGGAGAAGCAGGTAGCCGGCCAGACCCGCCCCGATAAGCACCCACGGGGCGGACCAGACGGGCTGTCCCTCCTCAACGGCGACCAGCCCGCAAAAATCACGCCAAAGCCGGATCGACGACGAGCACATTCTTGTGCGGGCTAGAAAGCAGCGGAATTTTCCGGCGTAGCCGGAGAATTCCGCTGCCAAAGCCTGCATCGCCCATAAATCCCCGCGGGATTATCGCGGGATTTATGGGCGATGCAGGCTAGGTTCACTCGCCTGCGTCTTCGGCGCGATCGGCCGGACCGACGAGCGACAATGCACGCTGGAACATTAAAGCTCGGTCCAGGTTGTCGATGCTCAGAAATTGTGGGCCGCCCAGGGCACTCGCCCCGATGAAGACTTCGGCGGCTTTCATCAGCTTTTCCGTCGTCTCGACGATCTGCGCCACGGTGTCACCCAGCACGATCACCCCTTGATTCTGGAGCAGCACGATGCGGGGAATCGCTTTGTAACGGTCACGCCACAAGGCGATCCGGTTGCGCATTTCTTTTGCCAGCGTAATGCCCGGGTCGGCGTAAGGCACCAGCGGCATCGCCCGGCCCAGGCCGTACGATTCGTTCACCGTTACGCGACGGTCCGCAAACTGCCGCGCGCGGGGCGAGGCCAGAATCTGGTGCAGGGCCACCGGTTGGAGCTGGACCAGGAGCGCCGGCCAACCCTCCGCCAGGAGTTCAGCCGCCAGAAATGCCTCCGGGCCAGGTACCGGCGCATCCGGCACCACGCGCGCCTGGCCCAAAACCTCTTCGTCGACGTGGGTACGGCCATGGTTTACCGCCAGTGCCTCGAGCAGAACCGCCGGTTTGAGCGCAATCAGATCCAACGCCTGCAGAGTCGCCAGGCGTGCGCCCGGGGGGCTGATGGCCAGGTGCTTCCCTTGCTTGCCGGCCACAAGTCCCTCATCCCAAATCACCCAGCGCGACGGATGGCTTCCGGCGGTGTGCGCTAGTTCCAAGACAGCCTTAGCGTAATCCATAGTCATTCGATCGGTCGGTCTTTTTGCTACAACCAATTCGGTTCGAATGAAAATTTTCTTTTAAAGATCACACGGCGGACACAGCGTCGCGCTGCGGGCACGGTGGCAATGGATTACACGGCAAACCAGCGGCGTATCCGCCGATAAAACAGACTATCCGCAGCACACGCAGACAACGCAGAAACAGATCCAGCCACAGACTACACCGATTGACACCGATCAGGAGGATACCTGACGACGCCAGCTGCCCCTCTGCGTTTGCGGCATTTGCGGCAATCGGGCCAGCCGACCTAACCTTGGCGGCGCAGGGAAACGTTCGTGGCCTTGATCAAGGCCAAAACAGGGTCGCCAACCTTGAGCCCCATCCGCTCGAGCGAACGCGTGGTAATCACGGCGGCGACCTCGCCGGCGGACGTTTCAATGACTACTTCGCTCAACACCTTATCGGAGACGATGCCCTTAACCGTCCCGGGCAGCTCATTGCGGATACTTTGTTCCATAACTTTCGTCGGTAGCTAATCAACCTACCGTTCTCTCCCCTATGGATAACGCAACGATAAAATCGGCTTGCGCAACGCTTGACGGCCACGCCGTCTCCCTTGAAAGAATCCCGGTGAACGGGTGCCGGAAGGCGTATTGGACCCATCGGGGTCCGAGGTTTATCCTTGCATTTGCCCTCAGCGTGGCTGGGAGTCAACTGGCGGCCCTCGGCCAAGGCGAAGGCGGGACAATTGCCACAGCCACCGCCAGCCCTTCGGCAGTGGCTGAGCCGATCCTGCGGGTCTGGGGCCAGGTGCCCGCCCCGGCCGCATGGACGACCTCGGACTGGGCACGCCTGCCTCGTGTCGAGGTCCGCGTCAACGATCGCCAGGGCCGGGAAGTCACCTACGCCGGCGTTTCGCTCTGCGACGTGCTGCGCGCCGCGGGCATGAAATTCGATGCAACCGCCATGCCCAGCCGCGCGACCGTCGCCGGTTACGTCGTGGTTGATGCCGCCGACGGTTACCAGGCCGTCTTCGCCCTGGCTGAATTGGACCCGGCCCTGACCGATCGGGTAATCCTGCTGGCCGACCGCAAAGACGGCCAGCCGCTCACCGCCGGCGAAGGCCCTCTCCGGGTCGTCGTTCCCGGCGAGAAACGCCCGGCACGCTGGGTACGGCAGGTCAAAGCCATCTGGATCGGACGGCCCTAAAAAAAACGTCCACAGGTCACCTCACGAATCCCCAATGTTTCGTGAACGGCCAATAAACGAACAGGCCGCGTCCGACGACGTTCTCCTCGGGCACAAAGCCCCAGTACCGGCTGTCCAGGCTGTTGGCGCTGTTATCGCCCAACGCAAAGTAAGCGTGTTCGGGTACCTGCACGGTCGAAGCCGGAGTGGCCAGATACACCATGGATGGAAGATCGGGACGGTCGTTGGTGTACCCGGTGTAACCGTCCTCCCGGGATTCGACCCGTCGGAAACCCGGTTCCTCGGCCAGGTGCCCGTCGATGAACAGGCTGGGAGCATCGATCCGCAGGGTCTCGCCGGGAAGACCCGCCAGCCGTTTGATGTAATGCTGGCTGGTGCCATCCGGCGCGGGCGGGATTCCGATGATATCGTTGGTCTTGAAGACAAATACGTCCGCGCGATGCGGCATGCTGAAATTGTAGGTGAACCGGTCCACGAACAACTGGTCGCCCAGGTCCGCGTAGGCGCGCACGATCGGTTGGCCCCGGCGGAAAGGTTGTCCCTCCCCCACCCGCAATTGGTACCGCAGAACTTCGGGGGTGATGCCGACGCGGTAAACCTGGCCTGACCTCATGACGATGGCCGACCCTTCCCAGAGCAGGTTCACTTTGACCGGGCGAATGCCGACGATCACATCATTGTCCGCCTGCGAAAGGACATCCTCGTAGGTTCGCCCGATCGTCACGAACTCAAATGCCCGCACCAGCGGATTTGGTGGGGCGGCCGCCATCCGCTTGGCGACCACCCCGTTCAGCGTCGGCTGCATGGAGCCCGTCGGGATCTTGAACGGTTGCAGGAAAAATGCGCGAATGCCGAGGGCCAGCACGACGGCCACCAGGACCAACTCGACGTTCTCGGTCAGCCCCCGATGCCTCGAAGGCGCCTCCAGCTTTCCAAGCCGCTCAAGCAGCGGCCGCTCAACCGCCTTGACCTTTTCCGGGGATCGTGCGCGCAGGGCCACCCGCAACTCGACCATCTGCCTTTCGACGGACGCCAGGTCCTCAGGTGAGCTTACGTCTTTTCGGTAACGGATGATCTTCCGGGCGGCTTTCAGCAGAGCGCGGCCTTCCTGAATGTACTTTGGGGTAAACACAACGTCAGCTAGCTCGTCTTAAGCACCTCGATAAACGCTTCCTGCGGGATGTTGACCCGGCCGATGGCTTTCATCCGTTTCTTGCCTTCCTTCTGCTTTTCCAAAAGCTTCCGTTTCCGGGTAATGTCGCCGCCGTAACATTTGGCGGTCACGTTCTTGCGCAAAGCCGAAACGTTTTCGCGGGCAATGATCTTGCCCCCGATGGCGGCCTGAATGGCGACCTGGAACAACTGCGGCGGGATAACTTCCTTAAGCTTCGCCGCCAGCAGGCGGCCGCGCGCCTCGGCCTTGTCCCGATGGACGATGCTTGAGAAGGCGTCCACCGGTTCGCCGTTAACCAGCATGTCGAGCTTGACCAGGTCCGACGCCCGGTAGCCGGCGTGTTCGTAGTCCATTGAACCGTAGCCGTGCGTCAGCGATTTAATCTTATCGTTGAAGTCGACCAGGATCTCGTTGAGCGGCAGCATCGCCGTGAGCATCACGCGCCGCGTGTCCAGCGATTCGGTGTGCTGCACCTCGCCCCGCTTTTCCATGATCAACTGCATCATGTCCCCGATGTTCTCATTCGGACACATGACGAAACACTTCACGAGCGGCTCCCGGATTTCCTGGATGACGCTCGGGTCCGGCAGGAACGACGGGTTGTCGACCTCGATCACCTCGCCGCTGGTCCGCGCCACCTGGTAGACCACACTCGGGTAGGTGGCGATGATGTCCATGTCGAACTCCCGGCGGAGCCGTTCCTGAACGATCTCCATGTGCAACAGGCCCAGAAACCCGCAACGGAAACCGAAGCCCAGCGCCACCGAGTTTTCCGCCTGGTAGGTGAACGCCGCATCATTGATTTGCAGCTTGCCCATCGCCGCCTTCAGGTGCTCAAAGTCCGCCGTGTTGATCGGATAAATGCCGCTGAACACCATCGGGTGGATTTCCTGGAACCCGGGCAGCGGTTCCGTCGCCGGATTCCGCTGGTCCGTCAGGGTGTCGCCGATCTTGATCTCGGCGGTACTTTTAATGTTGGCGATAAAGTAACCGACGTGCCCCGATTGCAGGCTTTCCTGCGGGAGCGGTTTCGGCGTAAAAATACCGGTCTCCTTGACCTCATAATGCTTCGCGGTGCTCATCAGCTTCACCGCCTGACCCGCCTCGATTGAGCCTGAGAACACCCGGGCGTACGCCACCACCCCGCGGTAGATGTCGAAAACCGAATCAAAGATCAACGCCCGCAGCTTGTCGTCTCCAAACGATTTGGGTGGAGGGATGCGTGCGACGATCGCTTCGAGAATCTCCTGGATGCCGATGCCCGTCTTCGCGCTGGCCAGGATCGCTTCCGAACCCGGGATCGCCAGGATATCCTCCAGCTGTTTCTGCACCGTCGGCACGTCCGCGTTCGGCAGGTCGATCTTGTTGATTACCGGGACGATCGTCAGTTGCTGCTTGAGCGCGAGGTGCACATTGGCCACCGTCTGCGCTTCCACCCCCTGGGCCGCATCGACCACCAGGATCGCTCCCTCGCAGGCCGCCAGGCTCCTGGAAACTTCGTACGAAAAATCGACGTGCCCCGGCGTGTCCAGGAGATTGAGCCGGTATTGGTTGCCGTTCTTCGCCTGGTACTTCATCGTCACCGGGTGCGCCTTGATCGTGATCCCGCGTTCGCGCTCCAGGTCCATGGAATCCAGCAATTGATCCTGCTTGTCCCGCTCTTCAATGGTGCCGGTCGATTCCAGCAAACGATCCGACAAGGTGGTCTTGCCGTGATCGATATGCGCAATGATACAAAAATTCCGCGTGAACTGGCTTTCCATGAAAGATGAAAGAGAGCGCAGTATCGTGCAGCCGGGTAGTGGCGTCAACGCACCGGGCGCCGGGCCGGCCCGTGTCCGTCCTTGTGATTTTTTTCACTTGCTCGGTTGCCACCACGCCCTAAGGTCCCGCGTATGGCCGAAGTTGCTCCTGCCGCCTACGATTCCAAAATCGAAGGCAATGTCATTTTTTCCCGTCTGGACGCGTGCGTTAACTGGATGCGCAAAAATTCCCTTTGGCCTATGCCGATGGGCCTGGCATGCTGCGCCATCGAACTGATGGCCACCGCCTCCGCCCGTTTTGATATCGCCCGTTTCGGGGCCGAAGTGATGCGCTTTTCGCCCCGGCAATCCGACGTCATGATCGTCGCCGGCACGGTCACCTACAAAATGGCCCTGGCCGTGAAGCGCATCTGGGACCAGATGCCCGAGCCGAAATGGTGCATCGCC
>JAFAUY010000250.1 GCA_019243005.1 Verrucomicrobiota bacterium
GATGAATCCCGCCACGAACCACAGAACTCCCTTCAGCGGAATCTTGGTGGCCTCGTGGCCTCCTCTTACCCGGGTCTCGGTTTGAGTCGTAATGTTGGTCTACGCCCCAGTCGCGCCTCGATTACACTTTAATCACCCCTCGACCACGGTCGATCACCCCTCGCTCACGCTCGGCCACCCCTCGATCACGCGTTAGCGTCTCGAGACGCGGTTCGCGGGATGCCTGGCGGCTGAAAACGACGACCCAGGCCAAGCCGATACCCACGAACGCGACCACATCGGTCCAGGCCAACCGTAACGCGTGGCGGTATGCCGGGGCGGTGTACCAAAACATTGCGATCACCTGAATTCCCAGCTGCCCCACCGTGACCGCCGTCATTGTTTTCGGCGATTTCTTGATCCCGCGAAACAGCAACAGGATAAATGGTACGGCAAACTGGACGATGGCCAGGACGCATGCCACCCAAAGCCAGCTGCCTCGCATCCGGTGCAGGTACCAGCTGATCTCGTGCGGCAAATCACCGGCGTAAATGATGATTAACTGGCCCACGCTGAGGTAAGTCCACATCATGATAAACGCGAACAGCAGGGTGGAGAGATGGTTGAGCTGCTCGTCGTCTATCCGGGCCGCGTTAGATCGGGGCAGGCTGAGCAGGAGGGCCAGCGCCAGCGCGCACAGCACTTGGCCATTCAACACGATGGCCGGAAAGATGCTGGAATACCAGGTCGATTCGATGGCCATCAGCCAGTCGATCAGGGTAAATGAGGTGATCACGCAAAAAACCACCAGCCCGACGCCGCTGATCAGCTGGAGCCTGGACCGGAGTCTGGAAGGCTGAATCTCTGCCGGAACCGGACGCCATACCAGCAGCCAGGTTAATCCCAGCCAAACGGCGTAAGACACGACTGTGCGGATGATCACGCCCGGGGTGTTCAGGTAGATGGCGCGCTGGCGGAGCACTTCGGCCGCATGCTTGCTCGGGAGTCCGGCCCAGGGGTAGAGGTACTTCAGGCCGAAGAAGAGCGGCAGGACCAGCACGGTCATCAAAGGGAGGGTGGCCAGTCCGGCACTGAAAAACGGGCGGAGCGTAAAGCCCCATTTGCCGCCGGTCAGGTGATGCATCATGAGCAGCGGGAGGCAGCCCAGCGTAAGCCCGATCCAGAACAAAAACCCGAACAGGTAGGAGGGGTAGGCCTGCTTCGGATAAAACACAAACCCGGCGATCAGCGCCAGCAGGGCGGCCGCAGCGGCGAAACCTCCATACTGTGGCCAGCGCGCATAACGTTTTGCTCTACTGTCCGCCATTTTCTCCTCCGTTTTCTGCCAGGTGCGCTCGCTCTCCGGGCGGCACGTCGTCAATCCTTGCGCTTCGTGCCAACTGCAGCGCACGAATGTAGGCGATAATCGCCCAGCGCTCGGCCGGTTCGACCCGGCTGGCGTACGAATACATCACGCCGTAGCCGTACGTGATCACGTGAAAGAAATGTCCCTCCGGTGCGTCGCGCAGGCGCTGCTCGTGAAAGGATGGGGGCGCGGGGAACCCGCGCTGCACGATCGTGCCGTCCCCCACCCCCGTGATGCCGTGGCACACCGAGCAGTAAATATTAAAGCGTTCCCGGCCTTTCCTGAGCTGCTCAAGGGTGACCGGCGCGGGGAAACCCCGCACCAGGTGGCCGTTAATTTCTCCGGTGTAAAAGAAATCATCCGTGCGCGCTTCGCCGCGCGGAACCACGCCGTCAACCAACGGTCTTGACGAGTTGCGATCGGCAAAGAAGGGAGTCTCCTGGTAAGGTTTCAGCCGTGAATCAGTCCTCATCTCATAACGGCACCCCACCAGCCCGCACACGGCTATGGTCAGAAGGAGTGGGGGCGTTTTCATCGGCGCAGCTCCGTTACCGTGATCGCGCTGGTCTCCTGTAGAAAAAACCTGCGCACCAGCACGGGATCAAAATCCGGGTCGGTCGACAGCACACAAAGGAAAAACGCATCCGTGGTGGCGCGTTCAAAGCCCGGGGCGGCGAAGACGGGATGATTCAGCCGCGGCAGTCCGTTGAGGACAAACAGGGAAAGGACCGCCGCGGTCGCTCCCCCTAAGACCATCAGCTCGAACGTGATCGGAATGAAAAGCGGCCAGCTGTTCAGGGCACGCCCGCCGACGTTAAACGGAAAATTCATGCCGATCCCCCACAGTTGCATGAAGTACCCGGTCAGCGCGCCGATCAGCCCCCCGGTGAACACCCAGACGGGCGCCCAGCTGCCTTTGCGCCCGAGGATCCCGTCGAGGCCTTTGACCGGCAGAGGGCTGAACGCGTCCATGTGCCGGTAACCATGTTCCCGCGCGCTCCGGGCGGCCTCGCGCAGCGCATCCTCTGAGTTAAACTCGGCGATCACGCCGTAGATCGTGGAGAACCCCTTCATGCCGCGCCCTCCTTTTCTTCCGCGATCAATTCCCGAACCTCGAATATGGAGACCATCGGTAAAAACCGGACGAACAGAAAGATCAGGGCGAAGAACAGCCCGAGACTACCGAAGAGGGTTAACCAATCCCAACCGGTGGGAATGAACATGCGCCAGCTTGACGGTACGAAGTCGCGGTGAAGGCTGACGACGACGATGACGAAGCGCTCAAGCCACATGCCCAGGTTGATGCTAAGGGCGGCAAAGAACAGCGGCACGGGATTTTTTCGCACGTATGGCCACCACAACGACTGGGGCAGGACCACGTTAACCAGCATCAACAGCCAAAAGACCGGCGCGTAAGGACCGATGGCACGATTTACCACCGAATATTGTTCGGCTGCGTCCCCGCTGTACCACGCGGTGAACATGTCGAAGATGTAGCCGTAAGCGACGATCAATCCCGTGACGAGCATCACCTTCCCCATATTGTCGAGGTGTTTCTCGGTAACTACACTTTCCAACCCGTACCATTTGCGTAGCGGGATCATGATGTTGAGCACCATGGCGAACCCCGAGTAGACCGCGCCGGCAACGAAGTAAGGCGGGAAAATGGTCGAATGCCAACCCGGCACGATCGCCGTCGAGAAATCGAAGCTGACGACGCTGTGGACTGAAAGTACCAGCGGCGTAGATAGGCCGGCCAGCAACAGGTAGGCCGATTCATAGTTCCGCCAATGGTTTGCGGATCCACGCCAGCCAAGCGCCATGATCCCGAAAATGACCTGGCTGAAGCGGTTCTTTGCCCGATCCCGCAGCGTCGCCACGTCCGGCACCAGGCCGGTGTACCAGAAGAAGACCGATACCGTGAAGTACGTCGACACCGCGAAAACGTCCCACACGAGGGCGCTGCGGAACTGCGGCCACAGCTCCATGCCGTTCGGGTACGGTAAGAGCCAGAAGAAAGCCCAGGGCCGCCCCAGGTGCAGCAGCGGAAACATCGCCGCACAAGCGACCGCGAAGAGCGTCATCGCTTCGGCCAGCCGGTTGATCGAATTACGCCATTTTTGGAACAGCAACAGGAGAATGGCGGAAATGAGCGTGCCGGCGTGCCCGATCCCGATCCACCAGACGAAGTTCGTGATCGCAAAGCCCCAGGCAACCGGGATGTTGATGCCCCAGATGCCAACGCCGATCGCCAGCAATACGGCGATCGCATAAAACAGGCCCATGACCAGCAGGAAGGCGATACCAAAGCTGATCCACCAACCCAATGGATGGCGGCCGGCGAGAACGATGCCGCCGATTTTGTCCGTGACGGACCGGAACGTCTCGCCCGGCCGTACCAACGGTTCCGGCCTTTCATCCCTTTCGGCTCGGGCCCGCGTTTCTTCCTTTGCCTGCGTTTGCTCCGAAATGATCATGTGGTCGCCCGTTTCTGGTTAGGAGCCGCCGGCGACGCTTCGCCGCTCCATTCCACCCGGGCCAGGTAGGTGGTCCGCGGCCGGGTGTTAAGCTCACCTAACATGGAGTAATTCAGCCGGAGCGATTTCAACCGTGAGACCTCTGAATGCGGGTCCGCCACGTCGCCGAAAACGATGGCGCCAGCCGGGCAGGCCTGCGCACAGGCCGGCACGATCTCCCCCTCCCTGATGGGACGATTTTCTTCCTGCGCCTGGATCTGGGTTGTGCGAATCCGCTGAATGCAGTAAGTGCACTTTTCCATCACGCCCCGGCTTCGGACCGTCACTTGCGGGTTCCAGACCAGTTGCGAGCTCGGGGTCTTGGTGTCCGCGTATTGCAGGAAGTTGAACCGGCGCACCTTGTAGGGGCAGTTGTTGGAACAGTATCGGGTTCCGACGCAGCGGTTATAAACCTGCTGGTTCAGGCCGTCGCTGCTGTGCACCGCGGCCTCAACCGGGCAGACCAGCTCGCATGGCGCGGTCTCGCAGTGCATGCACGGGACCGGCTGCTGGTAGATCCGGGGATTGGCCGGATCCCCTTCAAAATAGTGATCGACCCGGATCCAGTGCATTTCGCGGCCGCGGGTCACCTGGTCTGCGCCGACCGAGGGAATGTTATTTTCCGCCTGGCAGGCAATGACGCAGGCCGCGCACCCGATGCAGGTGCTGAGGTTGATGGACATCCCCCACTGGTGGCGCGCCGTGTCCAATTTGGTTGGCGTGTACAACGTCTCATCCCGTTCCGGATCGGGTTCACGGCCTTCGGGCCGCTTGCCGGCTTTGAATTCATGCAAGGGAAGACTCCGGAGAAAGTCCCGCCCATGCATGGAGTGATGCAGGTGAGTCTCGGCGAGCTGGACGTAGCGACCTACCCGTTCCACTTGTACCCCGCTGCAGCACCAAAGCGCGGACGACAAGCGCAGCGGGTAGGTGTTGACGCCGGTGCCGTTGCCCACGCGGCCGGCCCGCTGCCGGCCGTTACCCAGATAAAGCGTGACCGTGCGCTCAGCCTGCCCGGGCTGAATCCAGACCGGAATTTCCAGTGCCGCGCCCTCGCGCCGCAGGCGGATGACGTCGCCGTTTTGTACCCGGAGCTGTTGGGCCGCCCAAGGGCTGATGACCGCGGGATTGCCCCAGGTAACTTTGGAGAAAGGTTTTGGTAGTTCCTGCAGCCACGCGTTGTTGGCAAATTGCCCGTCCCATAAGGTTGGGTCCGGTGCAAAGGTGACCTCGTAGCCTTCGTCCCTGCCGGGTTCGCTCGCCGGCGCCGCAGGCGGTGCTGCGCCGGGCGCGGGCGCTGCGCCCGGCGACAAGTTAATCTCCGGGGTGGCGGTATCGGCGATCACCCCGTCGCTCAGAACCTGGCGCCACTGCTTTTCGAAGTCTTGGCCCCAGTTGCCGTGCCGGCGCCAGTAGTCGCGCACGATGTCATAATCGACCGCCGCGGGTTGCCCGAGAAAGGCCCCCAGCAGTTGATGGACGGAAATCCCGCCGTAAAGCGGCGCAATTAAAGGCTGAACAATGGAGGTTTCACCGTGCACCGCCCTCGTGTCTGACCAACTCTCCAGGAAGTGCCGCTCCGGCATGTGCCACCGGCAGCAGTCGGCGGTCTCGTCGTCGTACAACCCGGCATAGAGCGAAAAGCGGGCACGGCGAAGCCGGTCGCCCAGTTTGAAATCGGCAGGTGCGGTGAACACGGGATTCCCGCCCAGCACCAGCACGCTGTCCGCAGCACCAGATTCAAGGTCGTTAACCAGATCGTGAAGCGAGGCGAGGTGATCCACCGGATCGGCGGCCGCCACCTGCCGGTAGGTCACGGTCTGGCCCAGGTTACCCAGCTTTTGGTTGATGGAATGAATCAGGGCGTGAGTTCCGGCATCCTGCCCCGGGCCGGCAAGCACGAGGCTCCGGCCGCCTTTTTCCCGCAATGCGGCGACGGCGGCCTCCAGCCACCCTCTGACCGGGCCTTCGGCTCCCTTGGCTGGCGGCGGGCAAACCTGTAGTCGCGCCCCGAGGCTTTGCGTCAACCAATTGATTTCGCGCGCGGCTAACGGCAGGCGCGCCTGGGCCACGGAACCGGTGATCGTCAAGGCCGGTTCCGCGACAAACAACGTGTTCGGATCGCCAAAATCGTCCCGGTCAAACCGCCGTCGCGCGGCAAAAGCCTTGGCCAGTTTGATCCGGTCGGGCGCAATCCCGAGGAAATCGTAATCCAAACCGATGATGACGTCAGCCTTTTCCAGGCGGTATTCCGGTTCGGCGGCCTGACCGGTCGTGAGCTGCGCGGCACGGTAAATGGACCACCGCGAGAAAGGTTCCCACTGGTGCCATTTCATTTCCGGCAGAGCCGCGCGGAGCGCGTTGATCTGGCTGACCAGGGTCGGCGAACTAAGGGCGCCGGTCAGCAGACGAAAGCGCCGGCCGCGTTCCGGTCGCTGCCGTTCCATCTCGCCGAGGATCGCGTCGAGCAAAGCCCCGAACGTTTCGATATTACCCTCGTGAAGCACCACCCGGGAACGATCCGGGTCATAAACCTGGAGCACGGCCGCCTGCTCGAGCGGGCCCGTCGCGCCCAGGCTGGAGGGATGGGACGGGTTACCCTCGACTTTGGTCGGACGGCCCTCGTTGCTTCTTACCAGCAGACCGGTCGCAAACCCTCCCAACGTCATCGCCGTACTGAAGAAGAGCGGACGGTCGGGCAGGATTTCTTCCGGCTGCTCGACGTACGGCACAATTTTCAGCTGCGGCTGTCGCGAACACGCGCCCAAGCCGGCCATGGCCAAAGCGGCCCCCATGACCCGCAGAAACTCGCGGCGCCCAACCCCATCGGACAATTCCGAGGCCCCCTCGGGGAACTCGCGCCGGGCCCACGCCCAAAACTCATCGGATTCCGATAATTCGTCCAGGCTGCGCCAGAAACGGCGGGGCGCCGGTCCGGGGCGGGAGGCGGCTTCCCGCCTCCCTGGGAGTGAATCGGAGTCATTCATCGGTGGCACGTCCAGCAATCGGTGAGCTCACGGACGGAGGGAACGCCCGCGAGTTGCTTTTGGACGAAGCGTTTAGCGTCCGGGTCGGCGTCCAGGCGCCAGTTGAGCGTAAAAACCTGCGGGGGTTGAAAAACGGCGTCGGGCGGGCTGAACGCTGCCGCCGGGTGCCGGTGGCATTCCAGGCACCACCCCATCTGCAGGGTCACCTTTTTCCAGGTGATCGGCATGCTTTCCACGTCGCCGTGGCATTTTGTGCAGCTGATCCCCTTGTTCACGTGGATGCTGTGGTCGAAATAGACGTAATCGGCGAGGTTATGGAGCCGGGTCCACCGGATCGGCATGCGCGAGCTCAAGCTGTCCCGCACGGGTTGCAGGACGGGTGCTTCCGTCCAGATTTGGGAATGGCAGGTCATGCACGTGTAGGTGTCGGGCATGCCCGCATCCGCCGTTTTGGTGACGGTGGTGTGGCAGTACTGGCAATCTATGCCCAGACCGCCCACGTGGTGTTGGTGGCTGAACGGCACCGGTTGGTCCAGCGGCAGATTCACCTGCGTCGGGTAGGAAGAGTAGGAGAAGCGGTAGGCGGCCAATCCCCCGAGAACAACGGCGAACGGTGCAACGATCAACGCGGTCTTAAACCAAAGACTTACCCTGGGCGAGAAGATCTGAGGCATATTCCAGCGGTCGCCCCGCGCCGGGGGCAGCACAAGGAACGCACCACGGATGTTTTCGCGTGAGATCCTGATTCCGGACCTATAACCACCTTTTTGTCGTGTCCCGATCCTCTTGCGCCGGCGGCATCCCGGTCGCATCCATTCCGGACCGCGCGCCTGGATCATTCCGCTCCGGACTCATCCATTCTGGAAGCGACAAGCGAAAAGGATAGATCATGGATGCAAAGTTGTTGGACATGAAGCTGGCTGCGCAAAAACTCTTCGGCGCCTATGGCGACTCGGGAGAACCTTTGCTGGGCTACGGCGCGCTGGCCGCAGTGTACGCGGCGTTGTTTTCCACGTTGCTGGGGACGGCCCACGGGGCGTCGGCCGTGCCGGAAAGGGTCGCCCTCGGCGATGTCGGCCTGATCGGGGTGGCAACCTTCCGGCTGAGCCGTCTGATTACCAAAGACAAGGTCACGAGTGGGTTCCGCGCACCGTTCACCCGGTTTGAAAAGGCGACCGGCTCCGGTGAGGTGGAGGAAGACGCGCGCGGCGAGGGAATGCAACGGGCGGTCGGCGACATGATCACCTGCCCCTATTGCATCGGCCTCTGGGTGGCCACCGGGCTGACTTTCGGGCTGGTTTTCGCGCCGCGGTCAACCCGGCTGCTGGCTTGCATTCTGTCGGCCGTCGCGATCTCGGATGCCTGCAACCACGGTTACCTGCGCTTGAAGGAGGCGACCCAGTCCCCGTAGCGAGTCTGGAATGTTTGCCCGCATCGTTTGAGAGCGCCCCGCCTTCGTCCCGAAGGGGCGGTTGATTTTAGCCAGGGAATTTACACCCATTCTCAGGATGGTTGAGCCGGTCTTTGCCCCGGAGGGGCAAAACCCGGCACCCCGCCGCCGGGACGTCCGACCGCCCGGGATCATACGATCCGATTTGAATGAACGCGCCAGAAGGAGAAAGCACCGACCGGCAGGATGAAGCCGATGAAAAGGACTTGCCGCTGGAGGAAATCGTAAAGGAAAAACCTGTTGTCAAGTCCTCCGTGGAGAGCGAACCGGAGGAACCGGACGATGGAGATGTGGCCGGCGACAAGCCTAACCTTCCCCCGGCCATGCCTCCGATGATGTAACGCCGTTGCCAACCGGCCGGAGCACCGTTTTTGTTCCCCCATGATGCTTTGGGGGAGGGGTCGGGTTTTTGTTTTCGGCCGTCGTTCCGTTCCGGATCCGGCTCCTGACCGGTTCGGGCTGATTGCGAACGTTGTCTTGGCGCGCCATTCCTGCTTTAGTCGCGCGGATGGTCAAAAAGGGCGTACTTTATCTCCTGAGTGCATGGATCGTCCGGCTCGTGATGCTGGTCTATGTACCGCAGAAACGGAGCACGGCGGCATCGCGTACCTGGCTGCTCCTTATCTTTCTGCTGCCGTGGCCGGGAGTGCTCCTGTATACGTTGTTTGGCCGCATCCGGGTGCCCAAGCGCCGGCTCGAGCAACAGCAGCGCGCATCGCGGATGATCCGTCTGGCCCAGGCGCAGATGGCCAAGAGCCTGCTGGCCGCCCCCGATCTGCCGCCGAACCTCACGCCGGTCGCCGACCTCGCGACGCGGCTGGGGGACTTTGAGCCGTTCGGGGGTAACGCAGTCGAGCTGCTGCCGAATTACCAGGGGTCGATCGATCGCCTCGTGGCCGACGTCGATGCGGCCAGCCATCACGTTCACCTGCTCTCATATATCTTTGAGCCTGATGAGACGGGCCGCCAGGTTGCCGATGCGCTCGTCCGCGCGGCCGGGCGCGGCGTCAAATGCCGGGTGTTGCTGGATACGGTGGGGTCCCGGCGGGCCCTCAGGCGGCTCGCACCGGGGTTGCGTGCCTCAGGCGTGGAAGTGCGCGCCACGCTGCCCGTCGGCTTTTTCCGGCGTAACGCGGCGCGCTTCGACCTGCGCAACCACCGTAAGCTCACCGTTATCGATGGACGCATCGGTTACATCGGCTCGCAAAACATCGCCAACCCTACGTTCGTTAAGAATCACCCGAACGAGGAACTCGTGGTTCGCCTCACCGGGCCCGTCGTCGCCCAGTTGCAGTCCGTGTTTCTTGCCGACCATTATTTTGAAACCAATGCCCGGATCCAGGAAAAGGAATTATTCCCTGCCCTCACCAGCAAAGGCGCATCGATCGCCCACGTGGTGCCGAGCGGACCCGGGTACACGCGGGAGAACGGCCAGGAACTCATTATTGCATTGCTTTACGCGGCTCGTTACCGCGTCGTCATCACCACGCCGTACTTTGTCCCGGATGACGTTTTTCTTCAGGCGCTGCGATCGGCGGCCCTGAGGGGCGTGGACGTCCACCTAGTTTTGTCGTTGCACGCGAACCAGACGTTCACCCAGTTCGCCCAACGCTCGTACTACGACGCCGTGATCGACGCCGGGGTGAAAATTCATCTCTACCGGCCCCACTTCCTGCACGCAAAACATCTGACCATCGATAATGCGGTTGCGCTCGTCGGCTCAACCAACATCGATATCCGGTCGTTCGCGCTCAACGCGGAAATCATCCTGGTGATCTATGACCCTGCAGTGGTCGCCAACCTGCGGGCCCTTCAGGAAAAGTATTTTGCCCATAGCGACGCGCTGACGCCTGCGGATTGGGCGCGCCGGCCGCTCCTGCTCAAAGTGGCCCAGAACACCGCCCGGCTGGCCGACTCCTTCTTGTAAGCTGTAAACGTGAAGCCGGAGCACCGGGGCAACTACTCGACGAATTTTCACGCGATAAGAATGGATCGGCCGGAACCCGCTGCGGTTTTCGTAAATCCGCTACTACCCAAACCTTCGCAGGATCCCTGCGTCGTATTTCAGGACGGAATCTACCACGCGATCAGCACGGACGGGCGCGTGTTGTTCGTGCGCTCGTCGCCCGACGTCGTCGAGCTCTATCGCAGGGAACCCGCCGCCGTCTGGATCGCACCGCGCCGCGGCCCGAACTCGAAGCACCTCTGGGCGCCCGAGTTACACTTTATCGAAGGCAAATGGTTCATCTACTACGCAGCGGACGATGGGCGCAACCGCAACCATCGCCTCTGGGTGCTCGAATCGGTAGGCGCCGATCCCGCCGGCCGCTACCGCTCCCGAGGCGTATTGCAGACCGGCGGCTGGGCGATTGACGGTACCCTCTGCCGTGATGCCCGCGGCCGGCTTTTCCTCGTCTGGTCAGGCTGGCCGGGGCCGTGCCCGGGGCCGCAGAATCTGTACATTGCGGAAATGAGCGACCCCGCCACCCTCAAGGAAGCCCGCACGCCGTTGACCGAACCGGTCGAACCGTGGGAGCGACGGGGTGCGCCCGTATGTGAAGGGCCCGCGGTGCTGCAGCGGAACGGCGTGACCTGCGTGGTCTATTCGGCCAGTGCCTCCTGGACGCCTGATCATTGCCTCGGTCTGCTCGTGAACCGGCACGGCGGTTTCCTGGACCGCGCCGCGTGGCAAAAAATCGGTCCGGTGTTTGAACGTACCCCCGAGGTCTGGGGCGTCGGCCATTGCAGCTTTATCACCACGCATCACGGCAGGGACCTGATGTTTTACCACGCTAAAACCCGTCTGAAGAATGGCTGGCGCGATCGAAACATTCGCGCCCAGGCTTTTACCTGGGACGCCGACGGCCTGCCCCAATTCGGTTCCCCGGTTTTGCCCGGTGTCCCGGTGCGGATTCTCACTCAGACGAATGGCGGATTGACGGAATGACTTTCCCGTATGGGGTAAATTATTTCTGCTTCCGCTTCGATTCCGCCATCCACGTCACCAACCGGGCACGATCGACGACGCCGGTCTGCCCTCTTTCAAGCTACCCATCCCTTCAAAGATGAAGTTTGTGGCCCGGGCTTGGCTCGAATGTGTGTAAAGCGAGCCTGAGGTTAGGAGTCGTGCCGTGCTGAGTACTGGATAATGAAATGCTATGACCACCCGTTCCCTCATGAGTAGGTTTGGGCATGCCGTCGCTGGCCGACAAGCGCAAACGGGCATCGCCGTTTCCCAGCTTCAAACCGGCCGGTTGCTGCCGCTCGTTTTGCTGGGCTGGTTATGGACCGCAGCTGCCTGTGCCCAGGCATGGCGTCCGGCCGGAGACAACCTGAAGACGGAGTGGGCGCAGCAGGTCCGCCCCGACTCGGTTCTGCCGGAGTATCCCCGGCCGGAACTGGAACGGGTGCAATGGCAGAACCTGAACGGTTTATGGGATTACGCGGTCACCGACGCCAACGCACCCACTCCGTCGTCGTGGCAAGGCAAGATCCTCGTACCGTTTTGCACCGAATCGTCGCTGAGCGGCGTTGAGAAACGGTTCACCGGCGCCAATTGCCTCTGGTACCACCGCGATTTTATTGCGAGGCGTGCGGCCGGGGGCGGCCACCTCCTGCTCCACTTCGGGGCTTGTGACTGGCGCACGACGGTCTTTTTGAACGGTGACCTCGTCGGCAGCCACGCGGGCGGTTATGACCCGTTCACCTTTGACCTGACCCCTTTCCTCCGTAACGGCGACACCCAGAGCTTGGCGGTTCAGGTCTTCGATTCGACCGACGAGGGCGAACCCGTTACGGCAGGCGATGAGGACAAACCGCCGCCACGTGACGAAAGCGACCAGCCCCGGGGCAAACAGACCTTGCTCGCCGACAACCCGGACTACTTTTTTCACAACATCACCTACACGGCCGTGAGCGGGATCTGGCAGACCGTGTGGCTCGAGCAGGTACCCAACCTGTACATCACGCGGTTGGAGGTGCACCCTGACCTTGACTCGGGCAAGGTCGACGTAACGGCGATTACGCAAGGTGGCGCCGGCCCGGTCACGGTCGCCATCCAAGGTCCCGATGGCCGGCGGCTGACCGACGGAAGCGGCCCGGCGAATGCTCCGGTCCGCCTGTCCGTCCCTGAACCGCGACCTTGGAGTCCCGTCCAACCCGCCCTTTACGGCCTCGAGGTCACGTTCGGCCCCGATCGGGTCCGAAGCTACTTCGGCTTTCGTAAAATCGAGAAACGGAAGGACGCGCACGGGATCGTCCGATTTTACCTCAACCATCATCCCATCTTCCTTTACGGACCCCTCGATCAGGGTTACTGGCCCGACGGTATCTACACGGCGCCCACCGACGCCGCGCTCCGGCACGACCTGGAGGTGGAGAAACGATTTGGATTCAACTGCGTGCGCAAGCACATCAAGGTCGAACCGGCCCGCTGGTACTATTGGGCCGACCATCTGGGCCTGCTGGTCTGGCAGGACTTCCCGGCGTTAAGCCCGGTGCTTGACGGCGCTCACACGATGAACCACCCGGATTTTGAGCGCCCTCCGGCGGCTAAGGCGCAGATCGAAACCGAGATGCACCGCATGGTGGAGGCCCTTTCGTGCCACCCTTCCGTCATCATCTGGACTGTGTTCAACGAGGCCTGGGGACAGTACGACACGCAACGCGTCACGGGCCTGTTTAAGCGTTGGGACCCGACCCGGTTGGTGGATGACGCCAGCGGCTGGAACGACCGTCGCTGCGGCGACTTGTTCGATGAGCACGACTACGGCCCGCCCTATACACGCGACGGCCAGGTTCCCTTCGGCAAGGTAACCGGCCTCGACCCCGGCGTCGTCCTGGACCGGGTCGTTGTCCTCGGCGAATACGGCGGTCGCGGCATCGGCAATCCGGGTCTGGCGGCGGAAGGGTTTATGCCGCACGTCTGGAAGCACAAAGAGCTTTGGCGGTACGAGGAACTCAAGGATACGGCCCAGCTGAAAAAGGCGTTTCTTGACGGCGTATCGCGCGTCAGCGATTTAGCGCGGCAGGGACTCGGCGGCGCGATTTATACGCAACTCACGGATGTGGAAGGCGAAGTCAACGGGTTGATGACTTACGATCGAGCCAGATTTAAGGTACCACCCGACGCCGTCCACGACCCGGTCCAGGCCGTTATCCGCGAAGGCAGCAGCCAGTGAATGCCACAAGTGTGGCATTTTCTGCCGTGGCATTTCATTAGGGTCGCCCGCCCCTGTGCCGTGACGCGATCTGCTGGTCGCGTGGATTGCTGTCATCGGGAGGCACGACGCTGTCGGGCTTCGACGTGTCCTGCGTCAGGCCGGGCGGAAGCGGGTCGCCGGTCAGCGTGTTAAGGAACGCGATCAGGTCGCACTTTTCCTGCAACGTTAGATGCAAGGGGTGCATCAACGGGCTCTTGGTCCCAATAAAACTTCCCGGCGGATCACCCCCACGGTCGTAAAAGTTGATGACGTCCATCAGGGTAGGCATCTGCCCGGTGTGCATGTAGGGGGGCGTGGCGGCCACCTGCCGCAGCTCTTTGGTGCGCCATTTGCCTTTGTCCGCGTCAGTGGGCACGAGGCCCGTCAGAAATCCGGTGTCGCGATTGTCGCTGTACACACTGTTGACGTTGAACTCGCCCGTTGTACCCTCCGCGTTCGACAGCACCTGCTGGAGCGCTGAGTACCGGCCGTCTTCCGTCGGGTCCGCGTGCGGTGAAAGGTCGGTATTAACGTGCAGTCCGGTGGTGTGGAACTGGGTGTCGCTGAACAAGGGCCCCGAGTGGCACGCGACGCAGTTAACTCGCTGACTCACGAAAAGCTTCAGCCCGCGTTTGGCCGAATGACTTATCGCGTTGTCATCACCGGCCACGTAGCGATCAAATGGGGCGTTCCGGCTGACGCAGCGACGGATGTAAGCCTGAACCGCTTTGCCGAAATTGG
>JAFAUY010000332.1 GCA_019243005.1 Verrucomicrobiota bacterium
CAGGATCCCTTGGCGAAAGCGTCTGGCCTTTCCTATCTTCAATCCTGCAAGGCTGAGCAGCAAAAGATCAACAAGCTGAAGCGCGACCTCGAGCAAGCGGCGCGAGATAAAGAGCGTGGGCGGCTTCAAGCAATCGAGAGAGATCTGAAGGACTCGATGGGCCGCCTTGGCGGGTACATGGCGCGGCTGTTTGACTTCCTGCCGGAAAACCAAATAGCCGACTTCCCGGTTAAGCCCGGCCAGTTTGTAACCGTTCCATACAAAGGAACAGAAAGAAAGGGCGAAATCCTGTTCGTCAGTGGCCCACGTGTCTACTATAAGGTGGACGCGATCTCCGGCAAGCTGGACATGCCCACCTCGGAATTTAGAGACAAATGGAAAAGTGGTGAAATTCGAGAATATGTGGAAGGCTCGTTACGGGAGAAATACCTGGGTGGCACTCCCGGCAAAGCTTCCAACACGGGAAAAGACGTGATAAAGAGGTATAATGTCCGAACCGTGGGAACCGTGGTAGAAGTAGAATGGAAACCAGGGATGTGGCATCCGTTGGCAGACTGCGACATGAGCCATGAACCAATCGACGCTGTCGATTACTGGAACAGCACGGGAAGACATACCGGACCGAAGTCAGACGAAGTCAGGAAATGGATGCTGGACCCTGCGAATTACATTCTGGAACCCTCCGCAATCAACCGGAGTCGAGGATCAAGGACAAAAAGCAATTATCTCCCACCCACCGCTTAGAGGCAAGCCGATGCAAGATTATTTTTCCTACTTCAGAGCGCAGTCCCGTTCACAGCCGTCTTGTGAAATTGTTCATCTCGGCCGGCTATACCTGCCGTCCGGGAAAATAATCTGTTCGGATCCTTTTCGAACCTCTGAAGTATCTTTTCTACGGCAAACCGTTCGGGCAGGGAATTACGACGTAAACCTCTGCCTGGTTACGCTTGCAGATTGGGGTAGACGAGTGGCGCTCGCATCATTGACGTTCGAAGATCGAGAGCCAGCGCAGTGGTTGATCGCGGACTACGTCGTCGGTGGTGAAGTCTTCACCACGTTTCAAGTCGAATCCGGCCTGGCTTGCTTTATGGATCTGCAAACCGCCGAACTCTTCGAAATGGTGATTGCTGAATATTACCGGGTTAACGCTGAGGGAAACTATTACGATGATGTTTTAGCTGCGGAGTTTAGCCGGCATGTACCTGCAGGTTGGTCACGAAAAAGCGGTGATTGGGATCTGCACCACCCACTCAGGAATGATTCGCGAAACATCGCGATATTCGCGAGTGGCTTAGGTGATGGAGCTTACTCGGCGTTTTGGGGTATCACGCGAGATGGCCAACCGGCAATGCTGGTCGTGGATTTCCAGCTGCTGTAAGCCTCGGGCGGTGTGGCCGGACGCCCTTTCTGGATTGTAACTTCAGAGGCGCATCTTAAGGGGGGGTTGACGGCCTTATGTTAGCCGGCCTCATTACCCCCGATCTCACGCATTTTCTAAGAGGGAAAGCTGCTGGAAGATAAGCTTGTATATGGAGCCTGATGCCGTCTACCTCGACTCTCTGCCGCTGATTTCACATACCGTTGGTTACGGCACCCTGGGTACCGCCGGCCAGCTGGGGTATGAAAATAAAATGGTGTCGGTCCGTGATCACTGCTACGACCACGCCTTCAGTGCGCACCCGCCGGCACGGCTGCGGTTCCAGCTGGATGGACGTTTTCGAGGCTTTCGCTGCGGCGTCGGGGTCAACGACGACGTGCCATCAGGGCGGTCCCACGCGGATTTTATCGTGCTTGCGGACGGACGCCAGGTGGCTGCGGCCAACTTTGTCGCAGCGGAGGAGGGGGCACGCGCGCTCTGTGCCGAGATCACCGGTGCACAGGTTTTGGAGTTGGTAACCCATACCACCAGATGGGAATACTCACATGCGGTTTGGCTCGATCCCCAGGTTACTGGAATAGCCCCATCCCGGGGCTTGACGACAGGCGTTTTGGTCGACTGTCTTCAGCGCGCGGAGCTTAGCGTGCCTAGCAAACCGCTAAGCGCTGAGCGGTGTCTCGCGACGGTGGTGTCGCCGGGTTTCACCGAGCTGCTGGATGATATGCTTGGATCGTTGTACGCGAATGGCTGTTGCCAGGACGCCTTGGTGGTTATCTTCGCGATCAACCCCGATGAGGCCTGCGCCGCAACGGCGGCGAAGTATCGCGCCCAGCTTGTGCATTGTCGAGCACTTCGCGCGGTTAATGCCACGAGCAAAGCGTTACTTTACTCGGCTGCGCTGGCCATCGATTCCCGCCTGTTTCTCTGTCTCGACGCCGACATGCTCGTGCTGGGTGACCTTCGGCCTGTCTTTGCCGCTCTGGAAGCGTGTCCCGAAGGAGCGATCCTCGCCTGCCGTGAGGGCAATGGGTGTGGCTGGCACAATTTCACCAATCTCAATCATGCCCTTTGCTCAGTTTACGGAGGGCGGGAGTCTGATTGGTGCAAATTCCGGGGTGTCGCTGGAGGGGAGGGTACGTATACCCTTGTCGTGAACGACGGCCTATTCGCCGGCAGTCGTGCTGCGTTGCTGGCGTTGGATGGAGTGATCCGCGCTATGAATGGAGCACCCGCGTGGATAGACGAGAGGCATGACATCTGGTGGCGCAACCAGTTCGTGTTTAATCTGGCGCTCGCCCGTCTCGGTTGCGGTATGGAGCTGGACGGAATTTACAATGTTCAACTCAATTCCCATGACGTTGAATTCTCGGATGAGGACGGGCACTTGCAAGCGATTTGGGGCAATCGGCCAGCGCGACTGGTGCACTTCAACGGCCTGGGACGAAAAAAATACCCGGAGTGGCGTAACCGGTATGCCTGCATACCAGATCCGATGGTGGAGACGACTGCACGCGGCCATTACGAGGATTTTTTGACGGCGTTACGGGCGTGGATTGGCCGATATGGGTTGAAGGCGTTGGCCTGGTCTTTCTGCGGCACATCAGACGCCCACACAGGCAAAGTGTTTGATCACTCGGGATTTCCACTATTTGCCCTGCTTCATTACGTGATCCGGGCCAACGGTTGCGTGCGAGTCCTGGAGACTGGCACCGCCCGTGGCGTTTCGGCGGCCTGTTTAGCGTCAGCAGTAGCGCATCGACCCAGCAGTCAGGTGGTTACGTTTGATCCCTTTCCTCACCCTGAACGAATACCGCTTTGGGCGGCGTTGCCCGCTGCAGTTCGTGCCTGCATCGAGCAACGTAGCGTCGACTCGCTTGAAGGAATGGCCGCAGCGCTTCAGGCCGGAGAGCAATACCAGGGGGCGTTGCTCGACTCCATCCACACAGAGGAGCATGTGTGGGCGGAGTTCCAGCTTGCGGTGCAACTCGTATGCCGTAGTGGCCTGATTCTCATCCACGATTCCTGTTATGCTGGTGGAACGGTTGAGAAGGCCCTCCGCCGAATCGAGTCAGCCGGTTACAACGTGTCACGGCTGTGGGCCGCGGAGAGTGGCGTCACAGAAGATGATCATCTCGGCTTGGCGTTGGTCGTTAACAGTCGAAGAGCGGCGTAGGACGTAGGATCATGAAAGTCTGCATCGGCATCCATGTGCATGCCGAGCCGGAGCGACTCCTGGCCACGCTCGCCTCAGTACGGGCCAATACGAGCGGCCAATTTCAGCTTGTGCTGTTGCCCGATGGCCCGGACGCGGCCACTGCGGCTGCTCTGGCTGAATTAGGCGACCTCCCTCAATTGGCCACGGCCGAGCCCCGTGGCAGTGCCGCGTGTTTCAACCGCCTCGCACAGTTCGACGATGCCGGTGTCGTTGTGTTATTGGAGAGTGGTGCGTTGGTTGGACCGCACTGGCTCGATCATCTGCTGGCCGCACTCCAGACCGACCCGCGCAACGGTCTGGTTGGGCCATCCACCAACCGTTCCTGGAACGAGCAGGCAATTTTCTCCTCGTCCGAACCCATTCCGGACGATGTGGGCCGCGCCACCGCGGAAGCGGTGCACCGTACCGGGAGCGGGGTGCGGACCTTGGGACCGCTTTACAGCCTCGCTGATTTCTGTTACGGTGTGCGGCGCGAGGTGATTGAAGCGATCGGTCTCGCCGATGAGGGTTACGGCCTGGGACCGTGTTGGGAAATGGACTACAACATCCGTGCCGCCCGGGCCGGTTGGTGCGGGGTGTGGGCCTGCGCGGCCTACGTTCACCGCGCGCCGTTCACTGCCCGCCAGCGACGGGATGAGGCCCGGTTCTTTGAAGCGAGCAAACGGCGCTACCAGGACAAGTTCTGCGGTGCCCGGCTGCGCGGCGAAAAGTCCGACTACCGTACCCACTGCCGGGGCGACGCCTGCCCGAACTTTGCCCCAGCCAGGTTGATCCGGATTCGCCACACGGATCCGCCTTCTCTCCTGTTGACATCGGCTTGCGGGGGAAATGCGGAGTCTGCTAACGTTCGGATCGCAACCGCAGAGCAACCGTTAGTGAGTTGCATCATGCCGACGTGCAACCGGCTCCGGTTTGTGCCGGAAGCGGTACGCTGTTTCCTGAGACAGGATTATCCGAATCTGGAACTCGTGATCGTGGACGACGGCACCGAGTCCGTCGAGCCCATGCTGCCAGGCGATCCGCGCCTGCGGCTCATCCGGCTGGCAGGCAAGGAGAATGTCGGCGCCAAGCGTAACCTTGCCTGCGGATCGGCGAACGGCGAGTTTGTCGTCCATTGGGACGACGACGATTGGTACCCGGCCGACCGCGTCCGGCGGCAGGTCGCTGCGCTGAGTGCCGGCCGAACGGAAATCTGCGGTACCAGCACGTTATTCTACCATGATGCCACGTCCGGGCGGGCCTGGCGTTACCGGTACTTGAACGGCAGGCACCCTTGGGTGGCAGGCAATACGCTCGCCTATCGTAAGTCCTGGTGGACCAGGCATCCGTTCCCGGAAATCCAGGTAGGCGAAGATGCCCGGTTCATCTCGACTGCACCGCGAGAGGCGGTCTGCGATCTCCTTGCGCCGGACTTGTGCGTCGCACGCATCCACAGCGGCAACACCGGCTGCAAGGTAACCAGCGGTTACTACTGGCAGGAGTGTCCGGGCAGCGAACTACAGGCGCTCTTGGGCGAAGATTGGCCTCGATTCCTTAAGGCAGAACTGCCGGCCATGGCTGCACCGGCGACACCCATGGTCTCCTGCATCATGCCGACGTTTAATCGCCGGGCTTTTCTTCGTCTGGCACTGGAATCGTTCAGCCAGCAGGATTACCCGGCAAAAGAGTTGATCGTCGTCGACGACGGCACCGACGTTGTGCAAGACGTCTTCGACGGCATGCCGGGGGTGGTTTATGTGCGCCTGCCGGCTCGGAGCTCGATCGGCGAAAAACGTAATCGTGCCTGTGCCGTCGCCCGAGGCGCAATCATCGCCCACTGGGACGATGACGACTGGTATGCGCCGTACCGTTTACGCCATCAGATTGCCCCGCTGTTGTCGGGCCAGGCTGATCTCACAGGTTTGGAGAACTCATGCCTGGTTGACCTTTCGACCGGCCGCTTCTGGCGCACCCGCGCCGATCTGCACCGGCGGATGTTCATGGGGGATGTCCATGGCGGTACACTCGTCTATTGGAAGCGGTTGGTCTCGGACGGCCTGCGCTATCCGCCCCTTAGCCTCGCCGAGGACGCCGCGTTTATTCTTGCCGCCCTTCGCACCGGCAAACGTCTCCTGCGCCTGGCCAATGACGGAGTCTTCGTTTACGTGCGGCACGGCAATAATGCGTGGCGGTTTCAACCGGGACAATTCCTCGACCCGGGCGGGTGGGACATGATCCAGGCCCCACCCGCATTTCCTACCGAACGACTCACCGCCTACCGGGAGGCGGCCGCCGGTTCTGCCTGAACTAATTACGTCTTTTCGGACAAATCCGTTGTGGCTGGTGAGGTGTAGCATGCACGCCTTTGCGCGAAAACCGAAAAAATCTCCCGGGCCAGGTGCCCCCGGCGTTGCCCGGCGTATGGCGGGAACGCCTGGATCAGGTGGCCGCGAGCATCCCAGCCTTCAGCCGAAACTGCCGCGCACGTGCGTATGCGGTCATGCGGCGGGTATGTCGGGAGAATGCGAGGCGTGCAGCAAGAAGAAGCGATGGGGCCTCCAAACCGGGTTCGCGGTCAACAAACGCGGTGATACTTACGAGCAGGAAGCGGACAAGGTAGCCGCCCAGGTGCTGACAAGGACGGCGTATCCCTCCCTTACCAGCGCACCGCCACGCATCCAGCGCCTCTCAGGAGAACCGAACGGGCCGGTGGTTAGGGCTCCCGCCGGTGTAGCCCAAGCCCTGGCCAGTCCGGGCAGACCCTTGGAATCTGGGTTGCGACGGGACATGGAGCAGCGCTTCGGCCAGGACTTCAGCCAAGTGCGGGTGCATACGGATGCGAAATCGGCAGAGTCAGCGCGAGCGGTTAACGCCCGGGCTTATACTGTCGGGCGTGATATCGTCTTCGGGGCCGGTCAGTATGCCCCGGAAACTGAGACCGGCCGTCGTCTGCTCGCCCACGAACTCGTGCATACGACGCAGCAAAGAGGCGGCGTCGTGCGCGTGCAACGGGCCGGGACCCCGGCGGGTGGTTGCGCCGCCAAGGCCGACACGGTGGACGAACAGAAAGACGAGGCTTCCCTCGCCGGCAGGCTAGCCCATCAGCAAATTCAGAGTTTCTTCTACCCGCAACTGGAGTTGGAGGTTGAACTCCCGCGAGGTACCAAAGACAATAGGGACCGACGGTGTCCTCCTCCCCACAGAGACAAAGGCCAGATCGACCTGTGGGAATATAAGGCAGGGCACGCACAAATCGGAGAAATCAAATCCGTCACGGGTGCAGGGTACGGGGAGAAAGACGTGCTGCACTACATCAGACGTTTCTATCAGCTGGTGAGTCGCATGACGGGCGGTGAGTGCAGCGAGAAGGAGGGCGACGAGGAGGATGTGAAGTTTGACCAGGGGCACCTGGAAGGCGACTTGACCAGTCATCGTCGTGTACCCGAGCCCAGACCGCTTGATAGTATCGTGCCGACGGTTGAGACCGACCTCGGTCCCTTTATGGGTGATCCCGAGAACAAGGTGCTACGCTGCAAGCTGAAGCCGGCCGGGGTGGTCGTTTACTGGTGCAACAAGAAGAAAAAAAGGGAGGACGAAGACCAGAAACAGTCAGAGGCCGCCCGGTTGGCTATGCGGGTGGGGCAGGAAGCGGCCAGGCGGGTAGAAAAGAGAGCGGTCGAAAAGTCCACCGAGAAAGCCGCGCAGACGGTCGCAAAGGCAGAGCAGGCCACGGCGAAAGCCGCACAGGCTGGCGCCAAGGCGGAGCAGGCTGCTGCAAGAGCCGCGCAAACGGGCCTGAAGGGAGAGCAGGCTGCCGCCAAGGCTGCGCAGGCGGCCGGCAGAGCCGAGCAGACCACCGTGAGAGGCGCGCAGGCAACAGCTAAGGTGGAGCGGGCTGCCACGACGCGTGCGTTGGGATCGGTGGCCAGTTGGGGCCGCGTCAGTCCCTTGGAGGCGGCGATGTTTTATCTCGACCTCCATGCGGCCCATTTTGCCGCGCTGGAACAGGTGAGCAAGAGTGTGGAGATCGCCAATGACTTGCTGAGTCGCATTGGGGATTTTGAGACTGGGGCACGCAAGTTGAGGGAAGCGGTCAACGCGCAACGAAATGCCGAGGCCGATTTGCCCCCGGAGCCGATAACAACGGACGAACAGGGGCCGGTCGTAGTCAGCCTCGATGAACTTGAGTTCGTCGACAAGTACTCGACCGCCGCTGCGAGAATCACTTCCGACGCGTTCGACGCGCGGGTCAAATTGAATAAAATCATCGAGGGGTGGGATGCGGTACTGGCTCAAGGCAAGGAGACGGGCGATTTCACTCGCAAAGCTATCTGGGAGGCCATCACGGAACTCGACTTGCGCTTCTCCAAAGAAAAGGGCGGCAGCTTCCGCGGCTTCCTGGTCGAGGCCCGCGACGACGCCGGGCGCGTAGAGGCCTGGGCCCGGCAGAAGTGGTATTCTGCGAAGGATATTCTCGAAACCGCAAATCTGCCTCTCATGAGGGTGATGAAGTTCACGCACGATGAGGCAGGCGCAATCAGAAACGACCTGATAGCCACGGCAAAGATTGGCGGCGCGACCGCCGGGATGCTCGTTGCCATCGACAGTTTGCAAGACGCCCTGCAAGCGACTGATCCCGCGGCAGCGCTCCAGGCTGTAATAAAGAGCCTGGACGTTCTACCCTTCGAGAATACCCCTCGGTACTGGCGTCTCCGGGCCTTGCAACAAAGACTCGAGGATTTCCTGCAGACGGCAGGGTAGGAAGTGTGTGAGAGGTAAGGGTTGATCCACGGCCATGTCTCTCGGCTCTCACACTCTTTCAAGAGTACTCTCGATTCTGTCTGGGCCGGTATCAACGCGTGGCAAGTCCGGCCGCGGCCATGCCTCGACCTGGCGGGCGGCAAATGATCCGATTCCCGCCCGCATTTTCAGATGAGCGGCTTGCTGCTTCCGCCAAGGCGCCGCTGTTTCTTGTCCTTCGGCCTAAGTAAACGCAGCTTATGAGCAGCCGCTCAGCCGGTCTGGACCTGACGCAGGTTCGGAACCACTGCCAGAGATGGGACGTCCCGCAGGTCAATTTCCACGACTGCCCCGGGATGGCTGAACCGGTAATGCCGTCGCGAGACCGGGCCAATGACCGTCAGGGCGGTTTTTCCAAAATATTGAAAAGCCCCGGTTCGAGACGGCGCAACCGGACGGCTCACGCTCCTGGCCGGACCCGGATTATTGGCTTGCCGGACGGGAATCGGCCGGCCCGCCTGCTGCCTCCTCTGACCGCAACATGCCATGATCGTTGTCCTTAATCGGGTCTTCTACAAACGGCGCCGGCGGAACGCGGGCCGCCGGATTAGTCACTCGTTCCAACAAGATAGTTCCAGCCGAGAGCGCAGGCCACAACAAAACGCGTTCCGGCCAATTTTCACCCAATAGAAACCCCAACGGCGCAGCCACCCAAACGCTGAGGCAATAAAAGCAGTCTAACAACTTACCCCAGAAACCATCGCCTGCAGCCCGGCGTAAACGTATTACGATATCCCATGGGCCATCTTCGGCCTGAAGTAGATGGGTTATGCGCCAAGCGGTAAGCAGGCCGAGAACGAACCGATAGAATTTCATTGGGTTGCGCCCGGAAAGTTTCAATGCCGGGCGGTCAACGGACTATACCACCCGGCTCGCCGCTTACAATTATCAGAAGTGATCAGAGGGGGCTCACGCCTTAAGTTTGTAGTTTTGACCCCGTCCGCTGTGCCATCTCCCGATAGCTTGGCCGCTGCACATTGCGCTCAAGGATGGGTGGTATCACGTGATTAACCGAGGGCTCGAGCGACGGATCTTCCCGGCCGAGATGGACTTTGACCGTTTTATCCGTGTGCTCGGCGAGTTACCTTCCCGCTTTGCTTGGCGTGCTCGTCCATGCGTACGCGCTGATGCCCAACCATTATCACCTCTTGGTCCAGACTCCAGAGGCCAATCTGAGCCGGGCCACTCAGTGGCTCAACGTTTGTTATGGCGTCTGGTTTAACCGTAAGCATCGCCGGGTGGGCCCCCTTTTTCAAGGACGTTTCAAAGCAAGGCCGGTTGCACCCGATGGCTCCCACGGAGACAAGGCGCAGCAGCAAGCGGTTTGAAGGCGGCACCGGGACTTGCCCTGGGAGGAGTTTTGTAACCGGCGCGTCGATCATCCTGGACGGGACGCTCACCGAGCTGGTGCGCACGGACCCGAAAGGGGTATGGCAGGCGACCGTTTTCAGTGATTGGTTGATTTAGGTTAAAAATGAAATTTGGATCGCTATTTCTTAGCAAATTAACCGTTGGACGGATCGCCCAGTCCGAATTTTGCTCGGGCCGGATGGCCGGAAAGATAAGAGGCGTGGGCGGCGTTCGGAGTCGCCTCAGCCCCGGGATCGGAGGTTAACTTATGCCCGGTAAAATCGTTTCGACACAACAAGGACGGGTCGCGGGATACTTCTCCGGCGCGGCCGTTCAAACGCAGAACTTCCACGTTACCGACATTCCAGCCCGCCGGTTGACCCACATCATTTATGCCTTCGCGAACGTCGATTCCGCAGGCACCTGCGTGTCCGTCAACGCGGCCGAGGATAAGGTCAACTTTCCGCAATTGCTTCAGCTGAAACAGCAGCATCCGAGCTTGCAGACCTTGATCTCGGTCGGCGGCGCGTCGCACTCGGCAAATTTTCCGCACGCTGCGTCGACTGATCGGCTGCGGCTTCACTTCGCGACCTCTTGTATTCAGTTCATGAAGGAGAACGGCTTGGATGGCATCGACATCGATTGGGAATTCCCGGCCGCCGCGGACACGAAGAGCTTCACGGCACTGCTCAGGGAATTGAGGAGCGGGCTGGAGGCACAGAGCGCGACCGACCAGCGCCCGTACCTGCTGACCATGGCCGCCCCGGCCGGACCCGAACATTACTCGATTTTGGAGCTGAATCTGATCCATCCGTTCCTTGACTGGATCAACCTGATGGCCTACGACTTCTCAGTCGCCTCGAGCAAGGTGACCGACTTCGTCGCCCCACTCGAGGCGTATGACCTGGCCGTTGGGAATCATGCCGCGCTGAATGTGGATGCCGCCGTGCAGGCCTACCTCAGATCGGGTGTCCCGCCTGAGAAGGTGGTCCTCGGGACTCGCTTCGTCGGCACCGGCTGGAAAGGGGTGCCGAACACGAACCACGGTCTATATCAGCGAAACCAAGGGCCGGCGAAGGGGACCTGGGACCGCGCCGGCGCCGCGCCGAGCGGCAGCTTCGGCTACCAGGATATCAAGAAGAACTACTTCGGGAAGTACTCGCGCAACTGGCACAGCGAGGCGCGAGTGCCATGGCTCTACAGTGCAGCCACGGGCATCATGATCAGCTACGAGGACCCCGAGTCGCTGGCTCTCAAGGCGAACTATGCGCTGTCTAACGCGCTGGGCGGCGTCATGATCTGGGAATTAGGGGCCGACGACGCACAGCACACCTTGCTTGATGCCCTCACGGGAGGATATGCCCATCAAAGAGCCCGGGCCAATAGGAGATGAGGCTATTGCGGTGCAGATACAGGAGGGGGTCAAATCTCAACAATCAACACCCTATTGATGAGCAAATTCTTGAATGCTTTAGTTGAGAGAATCAAAATTAAGATTTGACCCCACTTTCCTCACGGCCCCGGCGGACCGAGCTCCGCGATCTCGTAGCCGCACGGGTAGGTACGGTTGCGCCGGTCAGTGAAGAAATTCGGCGTCCTCCGCGCCGGGAGAATGCAGACAACCCGCCCACGCATTTTAAGCGCGCCATTGACCAGCTTTCGCATCAAAGCAAACGGGCGCGGAAAACCGAACGACGCCAGCAGCGCATCATCGAGCAGCGCGTAGATGCCCCACCGCACCGCCGGCCTGAATATGCGCGGCACCCAGGAGGCGAACAGATCGCGCGTGGCCGTTCCGATCCGCTGATTCGTCTCCGCAAAGCGGAAGTTGTCACGCTCGTAGTCAGAAGCGAACTGCTGGAACTTCTCGTAGCTCTCCGGTATGTCCCTGATCCCCATGCGCCTGCCGATCTCATACCAGAAGTAATAACTGGCAAGCTTCTCATTCTCCGTCATCTTACGCCAGCCGAAGCGATCCATCCAGCGAACCGGCTCGTAAACAAAGGTCGAGAGGACGTAAAGGTAATCGTCGTTGGAAATATCGAAGCGATGGTGTGCGCGATTCATTCTCCGCAGCGCCTCGCGGCCTCGTTCACCATCGTAGCCCCACTTGGCCATCTCGGCAACAATCAGGGCCGTATCATCGTAGCGCTTCTGCGTTCGTAGGTAAAACTCCCCTGTCCTGTCGAGCAGCGCCGAGATGCTCGGCACGCAGTAGGTCCGGTAGAGCGCCAACTCCAGGGCGCGCGTCATGTCCCAAGGAAATTCGTAGCCGAACATAAGGTGGTAGATCTCGACGTGATCGCGCTTGGGGTCGAGTTTTTCGATCTGGCGAAGTCTATCGTAGCGTCCCATATTGTTCTCGCTACTGAGTTCGCTGAACAACGAGCCATTCTTCTACGCGCACGCCTGGAGGTATCGGTTTCATTTTGGATCTCATCGCTGCCCAAATCGCGTCAATCCGCATCCTTTAGCAATTCTCATCTCATTAATCTGGGGTGGCAACACGAAAGTGACAAGATGAGCCGGTTCATCACCTGTCATTTGCAGTTAGAAGGTGCGTGCGGGCTGTTGCAACTTTTGATTCCGCTGAAAAAACTGATTTCGCGACCCTGCTCGAAAGTGAGCCCCTGATTTTGAGCCACTTACGTAATACGCTTTTCCGAAAATCGAGGTTTTTCAGCAGAATCAATATTCAACGCTCGCTTATAGGCGAAGCGCTACGACAGCGCCACCGGCGCATTCATCGGCGTGTTTGCGTCAAGCAACCTTGATAGAACCAACGCACCCGCCCCTCTTTCAGAAAGTCTCTAACCTACACTTATGTTTCAGACCAGTCCAGGCCGGCCGCAACCGCTCGGCGCTACCGTTACGGCGGAGGGGGTTGATTTCTCCCTCTTTTCTCAGAACGCCACCAAGGTGGAGTTGTTGTTGTTTCAAGATCCCGCTGACCCTGAGCCCGTCCAGGTCATCGCTATGCCTGCGCCGACGCTGTTTTACTGGCATGTGCACGTGGATGGGTTGGCGGCTAACACCGCTTACGCCTACCGGGTTTACGGTCCCGGCGGTGACGCGGTGACTAAGACCTCCGGCCACCGCTTCAACGGTAATAAGGTGCTGATCGATCCGTACGCCCGAGGGAACGTCGACGCGCTCTGGGACGCCAACGCGGCGAAGGACGGCACCGACAACGTGGCCACCTCGATGCGCAGCATCGTGATCGATGCCGGGGCTTACGATTGGGAGGGCGACGCGCCCTTGAACGTTCCGTTTACCGACACGGTGGTTTACGAGTTGCACCCGCGCGGGTTCACGGCCTCGCCCTCCTCGGGTGTTGCGCACCCGGGGCACGTTCAGCGGCCTTATCGAAAAGTTGCCCTACATCCGCCAGCTCGGGGTCACCGCCGTGGAGCTAATGCCGGTTTTCGATTTCGACGAAAAGACCGTCATACGAAACAGCCCGACTACGGGCCTGCCGTTGAGGAATTTCTGGGGCTATGACCCGATCACGTACTTCGCGCCCCAGTCCAGCTACTGCGTGAACCCGGATGCCGGCGCGCACGTCAGGGAGTTTCGCGACTTCGTCAAAGCCGCGCATCGGAACGGGTTGGAGGTAATCCTCGATGTGGTGTTCAACCACACGGGCGAAGGCGACCAAAACGGACCCGTCATTGACTTCAAGGGCATCGACAACAGCGTGTTCTATTTTCTGAACGCGACGGACAAGCGCTTGTACCGGGGAGACCTTACCGGTTGTGGCAACGCGGTGCGCTGTAACCACCCGTTCGTGACCAAGATGATCGCGGAGAGCCTGGCGTACTGGGTCAGCGAAATGCACGTGGACGGGTTCCGCTTCGACGAGGGCGCCGTCCTGATGCTGGGGGAGGACACCCAGCGCCTGCAGTACTCTCCGGTGGTCTGGGCGTTGAACCTGGACGAGCGCTTCGCTAACACCAAAGTCATCGTTGAACCGTTCGGAGGCAATCAGGGCGACGTGCTCGGTCTGTTCCCCGACATCTACGCCGCGACCTGGAATTACCGCTTTAGGGACGCGATCCGGCGCTTCGTTCGCGGCGACTTTGGCGTGGTCGGCGACGTGGCCACGCGAGTTGCCGGTAGCTCCGACCTCTTTGCCCCAGGCGGCTTTTGTCCCCTCAACGGGGTCTCTTACGTGGCTTGCCATGACGGGTTCACCCTGAACGACGTGGTCAGCTACGACCAGAACCACAATGAGGCCAATGGCGAAAAGCCGGGGTTTACCGACATCAGCCGCAACTACGGCGTCGAAGGGCCGAGCAGCGACCCGCAAATCGAAGCGCTGCGCACGCGCCAGATCCGGAACTTCCTCTCCATTCTGTTTCTATCTCAGGGCGTGTCGATGCTCCTGGCCGGAGACGAATGCCGCCGCACGCAGCAGGGTAACAACAATCCTTACCTGCAAGACAACGCCGTGAGTTGGTTTGATTGGACGCTGGTGCAGGCGAACGCCGATCTGGTCGATTTCACCCGGTGGCTCATCGGCTTTCGGAAACGGCACCCGGCCTTGCGCCGGCGGGAGTTTTTCCAAGGGGTGCCGAGCCAGCGGGGCCTGCTCGACATCGCCTGGCACGGCTGCAAGCTGAACAGCCCCGGCTTTTCGGACCCTAACTCCCGGGTGCTGGCGTTTACCATCGCGGATCCCGGCGAAGGCGAAGATGTGCACGCCATTCTGAACATGGAGGATGCGACGCTGCCGTTTGACCTGCCCGGCGTGGCCGGCCGAAGTTGGTACCGCGCAGCGGACACGATCCACCCGGAACTTCCTCGATCCAGCCGATCCACCAGTCGCCGTCCCGTTTGATCATTGCGGTGGACGAACCCATTTGCGGTCAACTTTAGGCTAGGCGAAGGCGGAGGATTGAAGAGTACCCATTCGTAGTATGGCGGCAGGGCGAGAAACCTTTTAGGAAAGGAGGCGCTAGAAACGGATCGGACCTTCCATTCTGATCGGGGTCCACTCGCAGCTATAACCAGTTACCAAAATTTTACTCAGGAGAACTACCATGCCCATCTATATCCCCCTACCAGGAAGTAAGCGGAGACTGCTGCCGAATTCGCGGCCGGCCGGTCCGATTGATCCCTCAGCGATAGCGAGCGTGACGGTACGCGTGCGGTCGGCGGGAGATCCCGAGGCGCTCGCCAGGAAAGCCTATGAGCTGGCCAATACGCCGCTGGCCGAAAGGAAATACCTGACGCACGACGAGCTCGAGAAGCAGTACGGGGCCTCGCAGGAAGACCTCGACAAGATTGAGCATTTCGCGCAGGAGCACGACCTGATAGTGGTGCACCGCAACGCGGCGGAGCGCTCGGTGGTGCTTAAAGGAAAGTTGGGCGACTTGCTCGGGGCCTTTCACGCCGACGTGCAGATTTACCACCACGCCACGGGAACCTACCGTGGCCGGAAGGGCGAAATCACCGTGCCGGAAGAGTTGGGCAAAATCGTGACGGGCGTCTTCGGGTTCGACACACGGCCGAAGCACCGGGTACCGCACCGTCAAAAAAGCACGGCCCATGACGGGCCTGGCGGCCAGAACGGCGTGGCGGCGACCGACTTCGCCACCCGGTACCACTTCCCGACCAACCTGAACGGCACGGCGCTGGATGGGACGGGCCAAACCATCGCGATCATCGAGCTCGGCGGGGGCTACCGCAGCAGCGACCTGAAGGTCTTCTTTAAGGAAATCGGGCTGACGGCCCCGAAAGTCTCGTCGATCTCCGTGGACCACGCGGGCAACGATCCGACGACGGCCGATTCGGCTGACGGCGAGGTGATGCTGGACATCGAAGTGGCGGGAGCGGTGGCGCCGAAAGCAACGTTCGCGGTCTACTTCGCACCGAACAACGGTGACAAAGGGTTTATTGATGCGATCAGCGCAGCCGTCCACGACTCACAACGAAAGCCCGGTGTGATTTCGATCAGCTGGGGTGGCCCGGAAAGTTCCAACGATCAGCAGAGCATGCAGGCGTACCACGAGTTGTTCGCGGCCGCGGGAGCGCTCGGCATCACGGTATGCATCGCATCGGGCGACCACGGCACGGCCGATCTGGATGCAAGCGATTGGGATGGCCAGATCCACGTCGACTATCCCGCGTCCGACGACCTGGTACTGGGCTGCGGCGGAACCCAGATCGATTCCGGCATCGACGTGGTCTGGAACGACGGAACGCCGTTTGACGTGAACGCGCCGGGAGGCGGTGGCTGGGCGAGTGGCGGCGGGATCAGTGGGGTCTTCGCGGTGCCGTCGTATCAGGCAAACGCGGGCCTGCCGATGTCAATCGATACCGGAAAACCGGGCCGCGGCGTACCGGACATTGCGATGAGCGCGACGAATTATTTCACGCGCGTCGACGGTTCAGAGGGAGCCTCGGGCGGAACAAGTGCCGTTGCACCGCTGATGGCGGCGCTGGTCGCGCGGCTGAACCAAGCCAAAAAGAAAAACGTGGGCTTTTTAAACCCCTTCCTTTACGCGAACGCGTCGAAGGGCGTGGTGCGTGACGTCACGTCGGGGACGAACGCGATTAAAAACACGCTCAAGGGCTACGACGCCGGCCCGGGCTGGGACGCCTGCACCGGATTGGGAACACCGGACGGTATGACCATCCTGAATCACTTGGCGTAAGGGACGCACCGGCGCTGCTTCCGGCGCCAAAGGGGGCGAACGGCCGAACGCGTCCGCCGTGGTGATTACCCGGGCGGACGCGGAATGGGGCGCATTGCCGCTCGCCCTTTTGTTGGGCGCCCTGGCCGTCAGCCCACAG
The DNA here is from genome assembly GCA_019243005.1 of Verrucomicrobiota bacterium. Lineage (GTDB taxonomy): Bacteria > Verrucomicrobiota > Verrucomicrobiia > Chthoniobacterales > JAFAMB01 > JAFBAP01. Next base: position 16,521 of record JAFAUY010000332.1, read on the forward strand.
GCGATTGCCACTTATTTCGAACTGCGCGCGAAGCGGCACGGCTTTGATTCCGCGCAATAACGGCTAGGGGCGCTCCCTGCTTCCGTTATAAAAAATCAGCCAATAACGAAAATTAACTTTGTTTGACGTGATGATCGCTGTACCCAGATTCAATTTGGCGGCCGCTTTAAAACCGTTATGTGTTAGCCGCCGTGTTGAACGGTTTGCGGCGAAAAGAATTAGGCTATCCAGCTCCGGAAACGGAGTTCACGCCCTTCGACCGGTGGGTCCTTCGGCAGGAGCCGGAGGGTGACTCGCGGCGGTAACACGGCCGTGAAACTCACAGGCGGCTCCAGAGCCATGTCGAAGCCATCGCGTAATGGTCAGGCTCAGATCTCTCTGTTTGTGCCCCATCCCCCAGACCCCGTTTTTCGTTTCCCGCAATCTTACCATCGGGCAGGGCTTTATCCCGGAGGGACGGTTGAGGTTAGCCAGGGACTCCAGCCCGCGGAACCCGTTCCCTTCGGCCCGCATCCCGACGGGACGCAACCCGTTTCTCAACACCCCACCCGGCACTGAACTGACCGGGCTGAAATCAGCTGCCCCTCCGGGGCAAAGCGGGTCGCCCGGCCTGGTTCGCATGGCCACGGCCAGTTGGCCTGCGTCGCGCGAAGTGGGTTGGTGCTCACGCCGCAGCGGTCCGGGCTTGAGGCTCGTTTCCACCGGGTGAGGCGTGTGGAACACCAAGCCAGGCTTGCCGGGCCTCACAGCGGACTGAGTTCGGCCTTTCCTTACATCCATGAAAGTGATCCATTCTGCTGGCTTATTGTTGATCGGTGTCCTCCTACTTGGTTTTGAAGGCTGCGCCTCTGTAAGCGTCAGGTCCGAGCGGTCCGGCCCGGCCCGGGCGCCATACCGCTGCCCTGTCGTGCTTTACGTCAAGAATTTTGGTTTTCCACCGCAGGCTTCCGTTCGCGCTGATCGTAGCGGTCAAGAACTCGTGGCCTTCGAGCAGGGACTCCAAACCAGGTTGCGCACCCAAACGGTGCGCGCGTTAGGGCGGTACGGCCTGCCGGTCGTACCCGTCACGAATCCGAGCGAACTCAACAAGTTGCGCCGCCGGCAGCCGGCGTGGTTAATCACCGGACAGTTCACGCGCGTCAACCAGGGCAGCCGCGCGCTGCGGATCGCCTTTGGACTGGGCGCGGGTGGCACCAAGATGGAAACGGCCGTCCAGGTGTATGAGTTGGCGGAGCGGCAGGGGAAGAACCCGCTGTTTTCCTTTTCCACTTCGGGCGGCAGCAATGCCGAGCCCGGCATCATCACTTCGGTGGGCCCGCTGGCGCCCACGACCGTACCGGCCGTCGTGATCGCGATTGCGGGCAAAGCGGGGCACGGCGTCACCGAGGATGAAAAGCGCACGGGGCGGGTTATCGCTGCTAAGGTGTCTGAGGAGTTGGCGGCACGCGGGTGCCTGCCATCGGGGCACAAGCCCGGTAAAGCCAAGCGGCCAGGCCAGCTCTGAGCGTCGCCGTCACACCGCTTCGCCGCCCACGTACGTACGGATCGCCCTTGCCAGGGCTCCCCTGAAGACCAGTTTGGAGAGCACAAGTTCGGCGTCGGTGCGCTCGGTCAACGGTTCCTCGAAGGCGTCTACGCGGTCGACATCCCATACCACCAGGTCGGCTTCAAATCCCGGTGCGATCTGGCCGAGTTTCCGTTCCGGCCAAAGAATTTCGGCGCCGCCCACCGTCGCGACCCGGAAAAGGTCTGCCAGGCTCGGTTCCGACCCGGTGCCGGTTAAGACCACGCGCAACTTGTGGCTGTAGCTGGCCCCCTTCATTACTTGCCAAGGATTCAGTTCCGGTCCGGCCCCCACGTCGCTTCCCAGTCCGATCGCAACGCCTTCCGATCGCATCCGGCTCCAATCCATTACGCCGCTCCGGAGAAACAGATTTGCAGTCGGACAGTGAGCGACTTTGGTACCCGTTTCCCTTAAGGCCGCGTACTCACGATCGGAAAGGTAGATGGCGTGGCCTACGATGGTCTGCGGCCCCAGTAACCCGTGTTGTTCGTAAACGTGCGTGTAATCGATCGCTTTGGGAAATGATTTGCGCACGGCCACAAGTTCCGCCGGGTTTTCGGCCAGATGCGTTTGGATGAACGCCCCCGTCGCGCGTGCCAATTCTCCGGTGGCGCGCATCAGTTCCGACGAACAGGTCAGCGCAAACCGCGGGCTGAAAGCGTACCGGATCCGGCCGCGCGCCGCGCCATGCCAGCGGCGGCAAAGGCGCTCGCCTTCCTCCAGCACACGCCGGGTCAGCGCCCGGGAATCCCGGGCGAGGTAGGAATTTACGTCCATCATCATCTGTCCCATCGCGATCCGTAACTTGCTCCGGCGCGCCGCCTGGAAACAAACTTCGGTACTCTCCGGGCAAGCCGTCACGTAAACCGCCGCCGAGGTGATCCCGTTGCGTTTGAGTTCTGCGAAAAACCGGGATGCCTCCCGGGTGGCGCGCTCCGGCGTGAAATGTTTTTCGAGAGGAAAAATGTAGCGCTGCAACCACGGCAAGAGCTCAAGCCCGCCCTGAGCCACCGCCGGGTATTGCGGAAGGTGGCAGTGCACATCGACAAAACCAGGGGTGATCAGGCGCGAACGCCAATCTTCCCAGCTGATCGTCCGGGCGCGCGGCCTTTCCTGCCAGGAACCTGCGTAGGTGATGAGGCCGGAGCCATCCCAGACGATCGCGCCATCCTGATGCGCCGTGACTTTGCCGGGCCGCGGCGAATTCAGGAGGTAGCCGCGTAGGCCGCGCCGGGGCGCGCTGCTGCCCGGTTCGGAGCCGTCCGTCGATTTGGATAGCGGCTTCCGACTCGTTCGGTCAGCCGGTACAAAGTTCAAATTCCGGGTCAGCGCCATATGGTTTGCCATCATGCTCTCGATGGCGAACGATCCTATAGCAGGTCTGGTGCCGGTTGGGAAATCCTGGCCTGGAGGAGAAAACGGGCACGGAACACAACCTGGCGCTGATGCTCGCGCGAAAATTTTTCTGGCTGATGAGGGACTCTCCATGACCGGCAACGCAGGAAATTTGATCTGATTGGATCCCATGATTGCTCTCGAGGATCTTAACCCGCTGGACCGTGCTTCGTTTGTATCGGCGTTGGACGGCATTTTTGAGCATTCACCGTGGATCGCGGAGCAGGCCTGGGAACGGCGCCCGTTTGCGGATCTGCGCCAGTTGCACCAGACACTGGTAGAGGTGGTGCAAGCATCTTCAGAGGAGGACAAGCTGCGCCTGATTCGCGCCCATCCCGATCTCGTGGGTGCGGCGGCGCGTGCCGGCACCCTGACCAGGGAATCGACCGCCGAACAGGCGCGTATCGATGATTTAACGCCTGAGGACATCGCCCGTTTTGAGCGTGATAACGCGCGCTATTGGGAGCGGTTTGGGTTTCCCTTCGTGATCTGCGTCCGCGAAAATAAAAAGCAGGCGATCCTTGCCGGTTTTACGTCCCGTTTGCGGCATGACCCTGCCACCGAGCAGCGCAACGCGCTGGACGAGATTTCCAAGATCGCCTGGTACCGGCTTAAAGATCGTATCTGCGAACCACCTACGCACCCCGCGGACATGGACTACCGACATGGCTGAACTCACCACTCACGTGCTCGATATCCTGCGCGGCGTTCCCGCCGCCGGAATGAGGATCGATCTGGTAAGGGATGATCAAATCACCCGAACCTTTTGGACCAATGCAAACGGGCGTACCGATACCCCTTTGCTCACGAAGGACGAATTTCGGGCCGGGAGGTATCAGTTGATCTTTTACGTCGGTGACTACTTCCAGATAGAGGGAACTCCTTTTCTGGATCGGGTGCCGATCTGGTTCGGCGTAGCGGATTCCACGCAGCACTACCACGTGCCTTTGGTCGTCTCGCCCTGGGCCTACCAAACCTACCGCGGCAGCTGAGATAAAATGCTGGTCGCAAACCGCCGGAGCACGCAAACCAGAGGAGCGATGAACGGAATTGAAATCATTTCTCAACGGTACGGAAAAAGACGCGTTCGTGTTTTGCGCGTCGTACGCGGGGCGGACAGCACGCACACGGTCCATGAAGTCGAGGTCGCAGCCCTGTTGGATGGCGATTTTTCCGGCGCTTACCTCTCGGGTGACAACGGCCAGGTCGTGCCCACCGATACCATTAAGAATACCATCCAGGTGCTGGCCCAAAAACACCTCGGCGCGGAGATCGAGGAGTTCGCGTTGACGTTAAGTGATCATTTCCTCAGCCGTTACACGCAGGTGAGCCGGGTGTACGTCGAAATCTCGTCCCGTCCGTGGACCCGGTACACCCGCGCGGATGGAACGCCGCACCCGCACGTTTTCCTGGGAGGCGCCAAGCCAACGCCGTTTTCATGCGTGGAAATGACCCGCACGGGCGTGCAGGTGGTGTCCGGTGTCCGGGATTTACTCATCCTCAAGTCGACCGCATCCGCGTTCAAGGGCTACCCAAAATGCGAGTACACAACCTTACCGGAAACCGACGATCGCATCCTGTCTACACAGGTAGAGGGTAGTTGGACCTTTTTGGGGCGTGACGTGAACTTCGCAAAAGCCAACGCCGCGATCGTTTCGGCAATGTTGGAGACCTTCGCGGAAACGTTCAGCCCGTCCGTACAGAACACCCTTTACCTCATGGCGGGCGCTGCGTTGCAAGCCGCCCCCGAGGTCACTGACATCTATCTCGCGCTGCCAAACAAGCACTACCTATCCGTCGATTTCACACCGTTCAGCCAGGAAAACCACAAGGAAATTTTTCTGCCGACCGATGAACCGCATGGCCAGATTGAGGCTCGCGTGAGCCGCTCCGCACCAAAGCGAGAGTAAGCACCCTGTAGATCAGGCCTCCGGCTGCGGGAAACGCGTGCGGAAACGCACCGGACCGGCGGCATGATCGCGGCCACCGCGTCGAAATCGACCGACGTCTCAAGACTTGAAGTCGGCAACAAACAAACCAACTTTTAGTGCCATTGACCAATGAGGCAAGCTTCAACCCACGGCATTCGTATCAAGCTGATTAATCCGAACACGACGTTGAGCATGACCCGGAACATGACGGCATGCGCTGAGCGCATCGCCGGTTCCCGAACCGAGATCATCGGGGTTAGCCCGGACATGGGGCCGCCTTCGATTGAAGGGTACTACGACGAAGCGCTGGCGACGCCTGGACTGCTGGCTGAGGTGATTAAAGGCGAACGCGCCGGTTGCGATGGGTACGTAATCGCCTGTTTCGGTGATCCCGGCCTGCAGGCCGCGCGCGAACTCGCGCGCGGTCCGGTCGTCGGCATTGCGGAGGCCGCGATGCACGTTGCCAGCTTCATTGCGCCGTCGTTCAGCGTCGTCACGACCCTGGGACGCACCTGCGGGATGGCGTGGCATTTGGCCGAACGCTACGGTCTGAAGCGCTTTTGCCGCAACGTGCGCGCCGTGGAAATCGCCGTCCTTGAACTGGAAGACCCCTCATCGGACGCACGCCGCCGCATCATTGAAGAATGCCAGCGGGCGCTCGACGAAGATGGGTCAACCGCCATCGTTCTCGGCTGTGCCGGCATGGTTGACCTCAGCTACGCCATCAGTGAAAAAATCAACGCACCGGTGGTGGAAGGCGTGACGGCGGCCGTGAAGCTGGTTGAAGCGTTGGTTACCCTCGGGCTGGTCACGGCCAAACGAGGGGAGTACGCCCTTCCCTTGCCGAAAACCTACGGCGGATTGCTATCGGGCTTCAGCCCGGTGTAGGTTGGTTTCCTTCGAGCGGGCAAGGATGGGCCTCCCGGTGCGAGCAGATGCCTTCTCAAAATAACTATCCGCGGGATTTGATCGGGTACGGCCGGAAGCAGGTATTTGCCGACTGGCCGGCGCAGGCACGGGTGGCCGTGCAGTTTGTTCTTAACTATGAGGAAGGCGGCGAAAACTGCGTGCTGCACGGCGATCCGGCTTCGGAGCGATTTCTCTCGGAGATCGTGGGTGCCGAGGCTTACCCGGCTCGCCACCTGAGCATGGAATCGATCTACGAATACGGATCGCGTGCGGGGGTCTGGCGAATTCTCCGGGAATTCGAAACGCGCCGGTTGCCGTTGACCATCTTCGGCGTGTCGATGGCGCTGGAGCGTAACCCGGAGGTCACCAACGCTTTCGTCGAACTTGGTCACGAAATTGCGTGTCACGGCTGGCGTTGGATTCATTACCAGAACGTCGATGAGGGCACCGAACGCGAACACATGCGCATCGGCATTGAGATCATCGAGCGGCTCACGGGCGCTGCCCCCCTGGGCTGGTACACCGGGCGGGACAGCCCGAATACGCGGCGTCTCCTGGTCGAACGGGGCGGCTTCCTGTACGACTCGGATTACTACGGGGATGACCTTCCCTTCTGGATGCAGGTCGAAGTGGGCCAGGGCGACTTCAGGCCGCACCTCGTGGTGCCTTACACGCTGGACGCCAATGACATGCGCTTTGCCACCCCGCAAGGTTTCAATACGGGAGACCATTTTTTCGCCTATCTGCGGGACGCGTTTGACGTCTTGTACGAGGAAGGTTCCGAAACCCCCAAGATGATGTCGATCGGCATGCATTGCCGGTTGCTCGGCCGTCCGGGGCGATTTCGCGGGCTCCAGCGTTTCCTGGATCATATCGAAAAACATGACCGGGTATGGGTAGCGCGCCGCGTCGATATCGCCAGGCACTGGTGCCAGCGGCACCCCTACAAGGTCGCCCACGCATAAGGGCCGTTGCGCGACGAGCGAACTAATGGAGAATGGTCGAGTAGCTTCCCATTCTCATGATGATCCCATCGCCTGACCCGAACGCGCCCGAGTTTACACGCCGTTGCGTTAACCTCGCCGACCCGCGGTTGGGCGCCTGTGCGGTCGTGGCCAGCGACGAGTTCTTTGCCCCCAAAGACCGGATGCTGAATCCTGATCCACCCATCTTTATTCCGGGCAAGTACGACGATCACGGCAAATGGATGGATGGCTGGGAGACTCGGCGCAGACGAGAGCCGGGACACGATTGGTGCATCATCAAGCTCGCGCGGCCGGGAGCCATCCAGGGGGTTGAACTCGACACGACCCATTTCACCGGAAACTACCCGCCTGCCGCCTCAATCGATGCGTGCCGCCTGGATGACGGCGACCCCGACGCGACGACCGAATGGGTGGAAGTGGTTTCCCCGACGACGTTGCAAGGTAACCGCCATCACTACGTGGAGGTCGACTCCAGCCGTGCGTTCTCGCACGTGCGGGTTAACCTTTACCCGGATGGCGGGCTCGCCCGGCTGCGCGTGTACGGTCAGCCGCGGGCCAGTTGGCACGGGGCCGGGGAAAACGTGCTGGCCGACCTGGCCGCCATGGTTAATGGCGCTTACGTCGTGGCCGCCAACGACCAGCATTTTGGGCTTGCCTCGTCTTTGTTATTGCCCGGCCGCGGAGTTAACATGGGCGACGGCTGGGAAACACGTCGCCGCCGCGAACCGGGTAACGACTGGTGCATCATCGCCTTGGCGCGCCCGGGAGTTATCCACGGAGTTGAGGTGGACACAGCCCACTTCAAAGGTAACTACCCTGACCGTTGCTCTCTGCAGGCGGCGACCGTAACGGCAGGGACTGACCGTTCGATCGTCACGCAAGCGATGTTCTGGCCGGTATTATTGCCCGAGCTGAAGTTGCAGATGGACCGGCAGCACCATTTTGAAGCCGAAGTCGTGCCGCTCGGGGTCGTGACTCACGTGCGTTTCAATATTTTTCCCGACGGAGGCGTGTCACGGCTGAGACTCTGGGGGCTGGTCGAGTCAACGAACGATCCCCAGCTCAAGCCATGGGCTTCTTCCCTTGCTCTGTGAAGGTGCTGACGGTCAGACTCCTGACGCGCGAAGCGTTCGCCCCGTTCGGCGACGTGATCGACCTCGACGGTGCGCAGCATTTTCCCATCAACGAAGGAACCACGGAACGCTACCATGACCTTGCCAACGTCGACGTGTGCGACCAAGGGGGCCGGCCGTTGATCAACGTTTTTCGTGGCCGGCCGCGCCGATTACCCTTTGAGGTAAAGATGGTGGAGCGGCATCCCCTCGGCAGCCAGGCATTTATTCCCTTGGACCAACGGCCGTATGCGGTGATCGTTGCACAAGGAGCTGAACCCCACCCGGACGGGCTGAGGGCGTTCATCACGCGGGGATGGCAGGGCGTCAATTACGCAAAAGGCGTCTGGCACCACCCGCTCATCGCGCTGGAAGCCGTAAGCGATTTTGTGGTGGTGGATCGGGGTGGGGAAGGGCACAATTTGCAAGAACAGGTTTTGTCACAACCGGTGTGGCTGACTCAGGAAGCGTTATCCGCAGCCCAATGATAAAGCGTGATCTGAATCGAAACCGGATTCTCCTGCCGTGAGCACCAATCACCTTCCGGATAACGATACCCCGGCCGGGCCCAACGGTCCGCAATGGATCGAAGAGTTGCGCCTTGCGGTCGGCCGAGGCGAGCCTTGCGCTCTGGCCACCGTGGCAACCACCAAAGGATCCGTCCCGCGCCGGCCCGGTGCCAAGATGATCGTGGTCGCCGGCGGCTCGGCCCGCGGGACGATCGGTGGAGGAAAATTTGAAGCGCTCGTCATCGAGGATTGCCTGGCCGCGCTGGAAACGGGAAAAGTGCAACTCAAATCCTACACGTTGCGAGAAGGCACCCCCGAGTCGTTCGGCGCCATCTGCGGCGGCGAGGTAACCGTCCTGATCGAACCGTTCCTGCCGGCTGCCACGCTGTATTTGTTTGGCGCCGGACATTGCAGTCAGGCACTCGCCCCGCTCGCTCGTGCGTGTGGTTTCAAGGTGGTCGTGCTGGAGGACCGGGCCGAATACCTCAAAGCCTTTTCACCAGCCGGTGCCCAGGTGCTTACGCAGCCGGTCCGGGATTTTCTGGACGGGCAGAGTTTTCGGCCTTCAGACGCGGTGGTCCTGGTAAACCGGAACTACCTCATGGACCAGGAAACGTTGCACGCGCTGCTGACTCACCCCGTGGCCGGCGTTCAATTGGGCTACATCGGGATGATCGGCAGCGAGCGCAAAGTGGCGCGCGTGTACGACGAACTTCTCAAACGAGGCGTTCCGGCTGAAACGCTCCGGCGGGTGCACGCACCCATCGGGTTGGACATCGGTGCGGACTCACCGGCGGAAATCGCGGTCAGCGTCCTGGGTGAGATCCTGGCGGTGTTACGCGGGCGGCCGGGTGGCCCCCTGGCAAGCCAGCGGCAGCTACCGCCATCGACGACGCGCAACGACCGGCCCTGAATTTTTCGAACGGGACCGTAAGGCCCCGGCCTTCAGGGCTAGGCGTTACCCGCGGCTGGTTCACCGGATCGCCGTGTTAATTGCAGGTGCAGGCAGCCAGCCTTCGTCGCCGTTCCCGTTTGCTTGCCTCAGGTCGATGCGGTTGGCTCCGGTCCGTACCGCCTGGACCGCCCAGTAGATCGCTTCCGCGGTCGCAGGAAGCGGAAGGTCAACGCGGCTCACCGGGCCACCAAAGGATGCGACCGCGTCGCGGATCGCTTCACGAACCGAGAGCGCGAGCATCAGCGGCGGTTCACCGACCGCTTTGCTCCCGTAGACGTTTCCGGGTTGCGCCGCATCGCTCAGGAACGTCACCCGGAAATCGGCCGGCGTGTCGCTGAACGCGGGAATCTTGTAGCTGTCCGGCGAATGCGTTTGCAGGCGACCCTGCTCATCCCACACCAACTCCTCCGTGGTCAACCATCCCATTCCTTGAACAAATCCGCCTTCGATCTGGCCCAGGTTCACCGCCGGGTTAATGGAACTGCCGACGTCATGCAAAATGTCCACCCGCCGGACCTGGTGCACGCCCGTCCTTCCATCGACCTCGACTTCACTGACCGCGGCGCCGACTGCGTAATAATGAAAGGGCTTGCCGCGTCCTTCAGCACGATTCCAATGGATGCCGGGCGTGCGGTAGTGACCGGTCGCAGAGAGGCTGACCCGCTCCAGGTAGGCCCGGTGCACCACTTCGGGAAACGACACGGCGAGGGTGCAGTCGTCCCGATGCCGGAACACATCCCCGGACACTTCAAGGCTGGCCGGCGCCACCGGCCGGCCGCCGCGTTCGGTCAGGATCGTTACGGCGACTTCCGCCAGCCGTAAACGCAGTTCCGCGCAAGCGTTCCGCACGGCGGCTCCGTTCAGGTCCGTGCCGGAACTTGCCGCGGTTGCAGAGGTGTTGGGAACTTTATCGGTGCTCGTCGACATCACCCGGATCCGCCCGGGGGTGATCCCCAGTTCTCGCGCCGCGATGGCCAGAATATTCGTGTGAATGCCTTGTCCCATTTCGGTGCCGCCGTGATTAACCTGGACGCTGCCGTCCTGGTAGATCACCACCAGTGCCCCGGCTTGATTGCAGTGGGTAACGGTGAAAGCAATGCCGAACTTTACCGGGGTAATGGCCAGCCCGCGCTTGCGATCAGCCTTTTTCCGGTTCCAATCGGCCAGGGCCCGGCGTCGCTCGGCGAAGTCGCTGGAAGCCAATAGCTCGCACCAAACCCGTTCGATCCGGTGGTCCTCGATCACCTGGCCGTAGTGGGTCGTCATGCTTGCGCCCTCGCCGTGGTACAGGTTGCGTTCGCGGACCACTTCCGGTGCCAGCCCGGCGGCACGCGCCACCCGGTCCATCACCTCCTCGATGACGGCCATTCCTTGCGGGCCGCCGAAACCGCGAAACGCGGTGTTGGAGGCGACGTTGGTCCGCGCGACCCGGCCACTGAACTCCACGTTCGGCAGGTAGTAGGCGTTGTCGAGGTGGAACAGCGCGCGGTCGGTCACCGCCGCCGAGAGGTCCAACGACCACCCGCCGTTCGAGACCAACGCGATTCGCGCCGCCAGCGCCTTGCCCTGGTCATCGAAACCGACGTCGAACCTGGCCAGAAACGGGTGCCGTTTGCCGGTGATCATCATGTCCTGATCACGGTTGAAACGCATCCGGACGGCGCGGCCCAGTACGCCCGCCGCAACCGCTGCGAGTCCGGCGGTGATCACGCCCTGCGTTTCCTTACCGCCGAATCCTCCGCCCATGCGGGGACATTCGACGATGACCGAATTTGCGGCCACGTTGAGCAGCCTGGCCACTACCAACTGAACCTCACTGGGGTGCTGCGTGGACGACACGATCTTGATCGTGTTGCCTTCGCCCGGTTCGGCGTAAGCGGCGTGGGTCTCCAGGTAAAAATGGTCCTGGCCACCTAACTCAAATTCGCCGGAAAATCGTCGCGGTGCAGCCGCCAGGGCTTCGGCCGCGTCGCCGCGGCGCATGTAGTTAGGCTCCGTGTGAAACGATCCGGCCGCGATCGCTTCCTGCAGGCTCAAAACCGGCGGCAAAGGCTCGTATTCGATTCCGACAAGCAGCGCAGCCTCGCGACAACGCTCCAAAGACTCGCCGACCACCAGCGCGACGATTTGGCCGTGGTAATACACTTCGCCGGCCGCCAGCAACGGTTCATCGTGCCGGAGCATGCCCACGTCGTTTTGGCCGGGTACGTCCTCGGCGAAAAGTACGGCCGCGATTCCCGGCGCCCGGCGCGCGGCGGTTCCGTCTTTGTGCAGGATGCGCGCCCGCGCATAAGGCGCGCAGACCGGCCACACGTCCAGGGCGCGCCGTTTCGCGGCCAGATCATCGACGTACTGCGCTTGTCCGGTAACATGTTTAGCGCCGCTCTCGTGCGGCCACGCGCCGGCAAACCGGGGCGACGGCACGGTTGGCCACCGGTTGCCGAGTAACTCGGCGACGGGGGCGGCGCCGGTTTCGGCGTCGGCGAGAAAACGGCCAAATAATTCCAAAACCAGCGCGGCACGATATCCGGCGCTACCGCGCACATCGGAAATGGGTTGGTACGCTTTGGCCAGCCAGGGCCGTATTTCCGCTTCCAGGTCCGTCGAGAAGGTCTTGCCTGCCAATACCCGTTCAACTTCTTCAGCGCGCCGCGGCAGCGGGGCAACGCCGCCGTAAGCCACTCGCGCCGCCTCGATCCGGCCCTCGGGGCCCAACACCAGGGTGAAACCCGCGGCCACCGTGCTGATCGCCATCTCGCGCCGGCGCGCCACCTTATAAAACCGGGTGATCTGCCGGTGGCAGTCGTCGCCTTGCATCAGCCCCTTTGGGATGATCACCTGGCGCAGCACCTCCCCAGGCCGGAGCGCGTTGCGGCGGTAGCCGAGAAAAAACTCCCGCAACGGCAACAGCCGCTCTCCGGCCCCCGAAGCGAGCAGCACGGCCGCATCGACTGCCAGCAGCACGGGGGCGCAATCGCCGATGGGCGACGCCGTGCAGAGGTTACCGCCCAGGGTCGCGCGGTTGCGGATCTGGCGTGAACCGAACTGATCAAGCATTTCTTCAAATGCACCGAAGCGCCCCGCGAGGTATTCGCCAATTTCGGTCAAGGTAAGCGCCGCGCCGAGCTTCCAGCAACGCTCGTCCTCGGAGGCTTCGCGTAGTGCCGGGATGCCTTCAACCGAGATCAAGACCGGAAAACGCTCGTAATATTTGGTCAGACGTAACCCAAGCTCAGTGGCGCCCGCCAGGATTCGTGCGTGCGGATGTTCAGCAAGAAGGCCGAACAGTTCCGGCAGGCTGGCCGGACGATAGAAATGTTCCTCTCCGGAAACGTACCGCACTGCCGTCGGGAACACGAGGCCAGGCGTCCGAAAATCGCGTTTGACCGCCGCGGGGGAACCGGAAGCCAACGCCTGCAACGCGGCATCCCGAATCGACCGGTAGCCCGTGCAACGGCAAAGATTCCCGCAGAGTTGGCTCGCCAGCTTTGCTTCGGAATCGAGGTCACATCGCAAAAAGGCTTCCAGCATGGACATCACGATTCCCGGGGTACAGTAACCGCACTGTGAGGCGTGCTGGTCTATCATGGCCTGCTGAACGGGATGCAGACATTTCTCTCCGGCCTTGATTCCCTCTACCGTCAGGATCGCACGGCCGATCATGGCCGCGACCGGGACAAGGCAACTGTTGATGGCGCGATATCGCGCCTGCCCGGATGCATCCTGCTCAATAACCACCACCGAGCACGCCCCGCAGTCGCCTTCCGCACAACCTTCCTTTGCGCCGAGAAGATGTTTCAGGCGCAGGTATTGAAGCAAGGTGAGGTTCGGAGAAACTCCGGAAATCACGTGCGGTTCGCCGTTCAGCTCGAACCCTTGCTGCCCTAAAGCCGTCACCGTTTGCACGGGAAGAAATCATGCGCTCAGCTTCGGTTCCGCGCAAACAGTTTGCTGATTTGATCATCGCGGCCCATAAGGGGGCAGGACCTTCGGCCCCTTTTTGCCGGGCCGTTCGGCCGAACGGGTCGTGCGCCACGCGGCCTGCTCCGTCGTGGCGGCTCGCCACCCACCCAACGAACGAACGGACGCCGGTGGCTTAGCGCGAAGGCCGGCCGGCGGACGGCCGGCAATTGAAACACCAGGCTGAACCGTCTAGCTTCCTGCGTGATTTGGGCCCGCGAGCTTACCAAGAACTTCGGCGCAATTTCTGCCGTCCAGGGTATTTCGTTTGAAGTCGCCAAAGGCGAGATCTTCGCTTTCCTCGGACCTAACGGAGCCGGCAAAACGACCACGATCAAGATGTTGACCACCCTGCTTAAACCTTCCTCCGGCAGGGTGGAACTGGATGGGCTCGATCCTGCGACCCAGCAACAAGAAACGCGCAAACGTTTCGGTATCGTCTTTCAGGACTCCAGCATCGATGACGAGCTGACTGCCTACGAAAACATGGATTTCCACGGCGTCCTTTATAAAGTTCCGAAACGAATCCGCGCCGCACGCATCGAGGAACTCTTGAAGCTCTTTGAGCTGTGGGATCGCCGCGATCATCAAGTCAAACATTTTTCGGGCGGGATGCGGCGCCGCCTCGAGATTGCGCGCGGCTTTCTTCACACCCCCAAGATTCTGTTTCTCGATGAGCCGACGCTGGGCCTTGATCCTCAAACGCGCAACCAACTCTGGACCCATGTGAAAAGATTAAATGAAACGGAAAACGTCACCGTCTTTTTGACGACGCACTACATGGAGGAAGCGGAACGGGTGGCGCACCGAATCGCCATTATGGATCACGGCCGTATCGTCGCTCAAGGTTCTTCAGAAGAACTGAAACGCCAGACCGGTACCGATTCCCTTGAAGAGGCGTTTCTCGCATTGACCGGCACCTCCATCCGCGAGGAAGAGGGCGGTTCAATCGTTCGAATGCGACGGATGGTAAAACTATTCAGACGGTAGGTTGATTGACCCGCGCATCGAAAACGCGGCATCACCTCTGAAAATAACGGCTCTGGAAGCGCTGCCGCGCGGCGCCATGTTGCATTTTCAATGCGCGGGTCAATAATCGACACATTTGCATGAATGCCGTCTATATCCTCTGGCTGCGACAGTTGAAGCGATACACCCGTTCCAGAGCCCGCGTTACCGCATCCCTGGCGCAACCATTGCTTTTTCTGTTCGCCCTCGGGTTCGGGCTGGGACCAACTTTTCAAAAAGCTGGGCACGGTAATTATATCCAGTTCATCTCCCCCGGCGTCATCGGGATGACCGTTTTATTCAATTCCATGTTCTCCGGGATTGAGTTGATTTGGGATCGGCAATTCGGCTTTCTTAAAGAGACGCTCGTCGCCCCGGTGTCACGTCTCTCCATCATGATTGGACGCACGCTGGGCGGGGCCACCACCGCCCTGATTCAGGGTGTGATCATCATGGGAGTCTGCACCGTGGCCGGCTTTCGAGTCCAAAACCTGAGTCTATTGCCGGTCGCGTTCTTGTTCATGGCACTGATTGCCACAACCTTTACGGCGCTCGGAACCGGGATCGCCTCCCTTCTAACTGATTTTCAGGGTTTTCAGCTGGTCATGAATCTGGTTGTCATGCCCGCTTTTTTCTTATCGGGTGCACTATTTCCGCTGGGTGAGGCACCGGCGCCGATTCAGTTCATCGCCAGCTTCGATCCGCTCTCCTTCGGCGTAGACGGATTGCGAACGGCCTTGATCGGCGTGGCGCATTTTGGGATTCCGACCGATCTGGGCGTGCTTGCGACGTTTACCACGTTATTTCTTGGCTTCGGCGGTTATCTCTTCTCAAGAATTCAGCTCTAAAAAAGTGCGTACCAGGCAGACCATCGGCTGGCGTTTGCACCGGGGATTCGAATCACTCCAGGTGAGGCTGCCAGACTTGGCTGGCGCTGGCCAGCACCTTGCCGCTTCGGGCGGCCTCTTCAATGACCATCGCCAGGTAATGGTCTTGCGAGCCCTCGGCTAAACTGTAAAAGGATTTCCCGGTCTCAAGGTAGCGCCCCATCCGGTCAAGACAGGTAGCAACCGCAACCTCGTCGTCGGACAAGCGCGCCGGGATGAAGGGGTTTTGATACCACCACGTCTCCCCTGCGGTGTACCCCTTGTGGTAATAGCCCTCCAGATTCCCGGTCTGCCCCGCATCCTGTCGCTCGAAGCGAACGCGGATGGGCGTTTGAAAATCTTTTAGGTAACTCGCCTCAAGGTCGTTGAGTTCGCCTCGGTCCCCGCGAACCAGCAAACGGTTGGATCGAATCCAGGAAAAGTATTGGTCCGGCGTAAAATCAAACACGGCCCGCTTGCCGTTAAACTGCAGGTAGGCGATGACCTGGTGAGATTCTTTCCTGCGCTCCTGCAATGGTGGACCGGAACGATCCGGGCCCGCGATTAACGATGAATCAAATTCCGAGGCCCGGATGACGGCATCCTCGAAGCCGACGTTCAGAAACCGCCGGATCAGGGCCATGCCGTGATAACCGTGTGCGATGGAGACCTGAACCTGGGTGATGTCACCCAGTCTGCCCGAACGAGCGAAGGCCAGACGGGCGGCGTGCAAGGGCACGAGTGGGTACTGTTCGGCAACCTGAATCCGGGCGTTGGTGGGAAGCTCTTTCCACATCTGATTCAAGGCCGCGAGATCCGCCGCGGGCGGCGTCTCGGCCAGCACCGGCATGTTTTTGGATGCCAGTTCGACCAGCAATGGGCCGGAAACAGCCCGGGGCACGGAAGTGACTACAAATTGCGGTTGCTCATCCAAGAGGGCGTCCAGGGTCTCGAAAACCGGAATCTTCCATTCGGCTTTGACCCGAGCCCGGGTTGCTTCCGTTTTGGTCACGCATCCGGCAATCCGGAACCGGTCCGGCAGCGCTCGAGCCACGCGAAAGAAAAACTCAGCCCGCCAGGCACCGCCGATGACACCGAATGTGATTGCTTTGGCCATGAGCGATTGGTTCGGTTTCCCGTGCCGGATGGGCCCTTCGCCTTTTGAAGGGCTCGGCCGCCAACCTAAACCATATAAAGGCTGTGATCCCGATCGACGTGGTGACCCCCAAGAGGCCGCTGAGCAGTTTTGGGTTGAAACCTACAACCCAGGGCTGCTTTGCATGATGCCGCCGTCGGCGAAGATGGTCGTTGCCGTGATGTAGCGCGCACCATCGCCGGCCAGAAAGGCTACCACGCTCCCAATTTCCTCCGGCTGCGCCATGCGCCCCAGCGGGATGGCCGCGTCGAGCTTTTTCATGAGCGCCGGATCTTTCATGGTTGAGAGATTAATTGGCGTCGCCACCGCGCCGGGACCCACGCCAACGACCAGGATATTATGCGGCGCGAGTTCAACGCCGGCAGTGCGTGTGAGCATGCGCATGCCGCCCTTGGATAAACAATACGGGGTGTTGCCCGGCATCGGCCAATCCTCGTGTACCGAACTGATGTTGATGATGCGCCCGCCGCCCCCTTGCTTGACCATTTGTTTCGCAGCGAGTTGGGTGCCGAAGAATGCGCTCTTGAGGTTGATGGCGAGCACCTTCTCGTATTGCTCTTCGGTCGTGTCGAGCACGGATGTACGCGTCTCGACGCCGGCGTTATTGACCATGATGTCGAGGCGGCCGAAACGCTGGACCGCGGCCTCGATCAGGTTTTGCAGATCGTCGACTTTGCTCACGTCGGCCTCGACGCCGATGGCTTGGTCTCCCAGGTCGGCAACCTGCTTCTCCAAAGCTTCGGTAGCCTCCGGATGCGAGACGTAGTCAATTACGATATTCGCACCTTGTTTGGCCAGTTCCAGTACGATGGCCAAACCGATCCCACTGTTTCCCCCGGTGACGATGGCGACTTTACCTTTTAAGTTCATGGTGTTCTCTTCTCGATCGTTCATGATTGAGGGGTGGTTTGGATAATGGTGTGACTGACCGCCCGGTGCGCCGGTACCCTGATGAGGGGCTCACCAACGCGTGGCACCGGCCCGATACGCCCGCAAGGCGTTCAGTAGCACACTTTCCGGCGCAAGAACCACCCGTGCCGTTTGCAGTTTCATCGTTCGAGCAGCACCGTTTTCCCGATCGGAAAATTGCAACCCCGCCTTCAACCCGCCTTCAATACAGGCGGGCGAAGAAATACGCCGTCATCAGGGCGCCGACGGCCGTCACGAAACGGCGCACCCAAGCCTGAGGCAGTCTCTGCGCGACCCACGCGCCCCCGTAGCCGCCTCCGATCGTAGCCAAGCCCATCAACAGGCCTTGCGGCCAGAAAACTTTGCCCACCGTGATGAAAATCACTAATGCCAGCACGTTAAACGCGGTGGTCAGAATCACTTTGAGCGCGTTAGCCAAGTGAATGTTCTCTAAGCCAAGCAGGTCGAGGACCGCCAGTTCCAGGATGCCGGCCCCCGCTCCGTAAAAACCCCCGTACAGGCCAATCACGAACTGAAGGGCGGCCGCTTTGAGCAAGGGGGTCCAGCCGATCTCACCGCCAGAAGCCTCCACCAGCCGCCAGCCCAAATGTTCGCGTAGGGTTTTACCGTACGCAAACAACAGGGTCGCAAACAGCAACAGCCAAGGCACCAGCCGGTCGAACGCCGCGCTGGAAGTGCGCAGCAGCACGAGCGCGCCCAGGCAGCCGCCGAAGAGGCTCGTCACGCCTAGCACCAGCACGGTTCGCTTCTCGGCCGCCAGGATTCTCCGGTAGGCCCAAAAGCTGGCCACCTGGCCAGGAAACACGGCAATGGTGCTGGTCTGATTGGCCACCACCGACGGTAGCCCAATGAACACCAAGGCGGGAAACGTCAGGAAGGTGCCGCCCCCCGCCACTGCATTCATGATGCCCGCCAGAAAGCCTGCGGTGAGCAAAATCGGAGCCTCGACAAAAGAGATCGGTTGCATATGGGCGCAAGTGGCTGAACCGCGTACTCTTAAACTCACCAGTGCACCTCGAGCAAGCTGAGTTCGTCTGGAGAAGCCTGCAACAGAAGGAGCGTGCCGTCACTCCATAAACTTTCAAACCGCGGCAGGCCGACGCGGGTAAGGAATAAAACGAATCTGCTGCCCGTATAGGAAGGCAGAAACACCACGGAAACTTCATATGAAAATTAACCATTACACGAGAAGTGAGCCATACGTCCCGACCGTCAAACGGTCCGGACGACGCTTAAAGGGTGTAGATCGGCCGGTGCTGCTATTGAGCATAGCCGGCTTAACCATCGCCTTCGGAACCGGATGTTCTTCGACCGGGGGCTTCAGGGCGCACCTGACCGCTCCAGCCGCTTCCAGCAGCCAGCAGCTGAACCCGACCGGCGATGGTTGGTACCATCCGCCGGAGAGTCCCGGTGTGGCGCCATTTGGGGAGGCCTGATGACCACAAATTCACTCGGCGGAAACGAGCGATGGTCTCAGCACGAAGACGTCACGTACGGCGGTAACATGATGAACGCCATTGCCTTGATGACGCCGGACCCCGCCAAATGGCTGCTGATTCCGGTGATCGCGCATCTACCTGGACACGGGGTGTGACATCCCGCGCTGCCTTTGTCTGGTCGCGTATGCAAAAAACACAAGCCTCATCCAGCTTTTCAGCCCTGGCCAGCGGTCCCTTCTTCCGGCTGTGGGCGGCCGCCCTGGCCAGCGGCACGGCCGTCGTGGCCGACCAGACCGCGGCGCGCTGGGCGCTTAACCACCTCTCGGCCTCGGCCTTCGTGCTTTCCCTGTTGTCGAGTACCGCAGCGATTCCTTTCCTACTCTTCACCCTGCCGGCGGGATATTTAGCCGACGCGGTCGACCGGCGACTCTTGCTGCGGGCGACCAGCATCTGGCAGGCACTGGTGGCCGGCACGCTCGCTTTCCTGGGCTTCCGTGGCGCGCTCTCTCCAGCCGCGCTTTTGGCGGGTTCTCTCGCCTCGGGAGTGGGTTTCGCCTTCGGCGCCCCCGTCTGGACCGCGCTGATCCCGGACGTGGTCCCTGCGGAGGAGTTGCCCTCAACGGTCACCTTGGGTTCGCTGCAGATGAACCTCTCCAGCGTCATCGGCCCCGCTTTGGGCGGCTGGTTGCTTGCCGTGAGTGGTCCCCCGGTCGTCTTCAGCCTGAACGCCTTGGGCTTCCTGGGAGTGGTAGCTGCCCTGGGCCATGACCGTCATGACCGAAGCCCGGCCAAGCCTCCATCCGGTGCAGGCGACCTAGGGCGTTCGCTGGCCGAAGCGTTCCACTACGCGCTAGGCTCGGCTGCGGTGCGTGCCGTGCTGGCCCGCAACCTTCTCTTTGCGCTGTTTGTGTCGGCTATCCCAGCTTTGATGCCCGTCATCGCCCTTAAAGAGCTTCGACTTGATCCGGCGATGCTGGGGCTCCTGTTCACCTGCATGGGCACCGGCTCGGTCCTGGGCGGCCTGGCCCTGCACGGCTGGGCCCGCCGATACTTCTCGACCAACCGCCTGACGTTTGCCGGCAGTGCGCTCCTGGCAGCCATCTACCTTTGGCTGGCGCTTATCCAGCACAACCCGACTTGTTTGCTGGTGGCGGCGATGGCCGGCGCGGCCTGGACCCTGGCAGCCTCCGAGTTGTGGCTGGCTGCCCAACGGGCGATCGCCCCGTGGGCGCGGGGTCGCCTCAACGCCGCGGTGCTCATGCTGTCACAGGGTGCCATGGGCGCAGGCGGTATCGTCTGGGGGGCGGCGGCCCAGGGATTCGGCACGCGGGCGACCCTGCTGGTCATTGGCGGGCTGTTCGTCGCCTCCTTGGCGCTCGCCCGCCGCTGGTCACTTGACCCGCTGGGCCTTCCCACGACACCGCCCTCAGAAGAAAGGTCCTTTCCCTTATGTCGGAACGTGTAACTTTGGAAAGCGGTATATACAGAAACGCGTCCACCCTTTCCATTGCAGACGAAACCCTCTGAGGCAAGATCCCCATGCGCCCGATTCTGTCCTTGTTCGTGGCTTGGTGCCTCCAGCTTTCCCTCACCTTTGCTCAGGAGGCATCCATCAAAAAGGTCGCTGATCAAAATCCGGTAGTCACCCGTGAAAGCGATTATGTCCTTAAAGACTTTCGTTTTTCCGATGGCGGATCTTCGCCCGAACTGAAACTCCATTACCGGACAATCGGCCAGCCTGCGCGCAATCCCGCTACCGGCGAGGTTCAGAATGCCGTTCTGTTAATCCACGGCACGACCAGTACAGGAAAGATGTTCCTGACCAGGAGCTTTCAAGAGGCGATGTTCCAACCCGGCCAACCGCTCGACTCAACCAAGTACTACCTTATCCTACCCGACGCGATCGGGCTTGGTGGTTCGAGTAAGCCCAGCGACGGGCTGCACGATCGTTTCCCGCATTATGGCTACAAAGATATGGTTGTCGCTGAGCAGCGACTCGTTACCGAAGGCCTCGGCATCAAACACCTGCGGGCAGTGTTTGGCACCAGCATGGGCGGCATGCACGCATGGCTTTGGGGCGAACAATACCCGACGTTAATGGACGCAATCATCCCGGTGGCTTGCCAGCCGGACAAAATTGCTGGCCGCAACCTGTTTTGGCGTCGCATCATTACCACCGCAATCCGGTCCGACCCTCAATGGAACGGCGGCGATTATCATCAACCGCCTCCATCGTTGGCGCGGGTCTATCCGGTTTTTCAGTTGATGACCAGCAACGCGGCCCGGCTTCAGAAGGAATTGACGAACGTTGAACAGGTGAACGCCTTATTGCAAAACATCGCCGAGTTTTGCCAAAGCGGCCAAATCGATGCCAATGATCTGGTGCATCGCTTGGAGGCAAGCGCCGATTACGATCCTGCTCCAGATCTGGAAAAAATCCAGGCGGCGGTGCTGGCTATCAATTTTGCCGATGACGAATTAAACCCGCCGGAACTCGGGAGCCTCGACCGCGCCAAGCAACGGGTTCGAAACGGGCAATTCGTGTTGATCCCCGGCAGCGGTGAGACTGATGGCCACATGACCCTTCTTAACGCATCCGTTTATGCCCCTTTCGTCGCCGATTTCCTGGCCAAACTTCCGGCGGCTCCTTAATCTTACGTTCGGGACGGCGTGCGGAAACGTGTCCTCGCGCATCGGGCGAAACGTCTCTGGCTCTCCCGATCATCGTTTGTCCTTGATCCGGTAGCCAGGGGAGCTCTCTGGTTTGCTGAGGTGCGGGCAGCAACACCGCTTCAGGGAATGAGGATAGGTTTCGTTTTGAGCTTGGACGCGGCAACATCTCGATAAAGGCCGGGCCCGGCTTCCAGCGGGAAGCTCTCCACCAACGGCGGCGGGATCGTGCCGGCCTCGATCCCCGGTGTGAGTTGGCCAAGAATGCCGGCGGCTTCTTCGAAGCTGAGCTTGAGCGAATCCACCCCGAGCCGCCT
The DNA here is from genome assembly GCA_019243005.1 of Verrucomicrobiota bacterium. Classification (GTDB taxonomy): domain Bacteria; phylum Verrucomicrobiota; class Verrucomicrobiia; order Chthoniobacterales; family JAFAMB01; genus JAFBAP01. The sequence goes on from JAFAUY010000332.1 coordinate 38,228, forward strand.
CGATTCATTGTGGTAGAAATCCACCAGGTTGAAGCTTACTCGGGGTTCCGGGCTTGAGCTGATCGCCACCTGGCGCCCGCGCCAGGCCAGGGCGGCGAGGCAGGGCTCAAACATCGCGCCGCCCACCACATCGAATACTACCTGCGCTCCGCGCCTGTCGGTCAGGTTTCGCACCCCCGCCCCGAGCGCGGTGGTTTCAAGGTTAATCCACTCGTCGACGGGAACGGCGCCGGGTCCGGGCAGGTCGGCTGCTTTTCTGACGGTGCCGATCACCCGAGCGCCGAGTTGATGGGCGATGTAGGCCGCCGCCCGCCCGACGGCGCCCGTCGTTCCAAGGATCAATACCGTTTCACCGAGTTGGAGGCGCGCGGCATTGACGAGCGCCGCCCAGGCGGTCACGTGGGGGATACCGATGCCGGCTGCTTGCTCGAAACTCAAGTTCTTCGGCATCGGCCGCCCCGCGTTGGCCGGCACGGCCAGATATTCCGCGTGGCTGCCGTCGCGTCCAAAGCCGAGATTGCCGCCTGAGCCAAAGACGGCTTGACCCGACCGCTCGCCCGCGTCGTCTACGAGCACGCCGGCGAAGTCGCGGCCCGGTGTGCGGGGCAGAGTGGTTTCATGCATTTTACCCAGCACGTTTTTGATGTCGCTGGGGTTGATGGCTGCCGCCTTGATCTGTACCAGTACTTCGCCCGGCGCCGGCATTGGGATCGGCACGTCTCGGACGCTCAGCTCATCCAGAGAGCCGGTTTTCTCGAATCTTAACGCGCGCATAGGATTGGAGGGATTTGCAGGAGGGATCGATGCTTAACACTTTACCTCAAATCGGCGTAAAACCAGTCGACGTATATTAGAGTCGCTTGGTCCGAAACCGGGAAGCGATCCCAACGGCGATGGTAGTGGTCAGTTGGGTAATTCGTCGGAGCAATGGTTGTCCTGGCCGGCTCACTGCCGGCAGGCCAGTGACACCGGGCAGCCAGGTAGACGCAGCCCATTGCTTACCGGGTGTTCGTGGCTCTTCACCGAAGCGGCGGCAGAACTGATTTAGCGCCAAGTGACAACCGTCTCGGTGGCCCGTAATGTGCTGCAGGATTCCGATATGGCGCTTCCCGCACAGACTCACGGCTTTTTGATCGATCTTGACGGCACCGTGCTGGACGGGCCGGATCTGGTTTCGGGCGTTCCGGAAGCGTTGGCCTTTCTGGCGGCCAGGAGCGTACCTTACCGTCTCGTCACCAATACGACCAGCAAATGCGAATAAAGCCGGGCTTGACGATTGCCACCGGTGGATTTCTGGGAGGCGTGGTCGCAACCGTTGCGCTACTCAGAATCCCGGTAAAGCGTGTCTTTTCGTCAATTCTCCATCCGCGCATGCGCACCCCTGCCGGACCGGAGATCAAGCAGGTACTTGCGGTCGAGGCGATGCGCGTCCAAGCGTTGCTTGATGCCGATATTGCGGTTCTCGATCAGATCACGGCTCAGGACTATGTTCATGTTGAGAGCAATGGCCGTCGTCGTTCGAAAACGGAGTTTCTGGATGGCCTCGCGCGTTCCGAATATCGGTTCGAAAGCTTCGTCATAGACGAGAACCGCGTCCGGATCGTCGGACCGGTGGCGATCGTCACGGGTCGCTATCACAATGACATTCGTACCCGCGACGGCTTGCAACCCACCAAGTATGCACGGCACATTCGCGTTTACGTGAAGGATGGCGGCCGATGGCGAAACATCGCGCACCAGGCGACGCAGATTCCGCCTCACGCGCCTTAACCGCCTTCAAGAGTCCGGAAGAGGAGACCGACGCCGGGTGTTGGAAGCAACCGCAAAGCATGCCCTCAATCAGCGATCAGTAACTCTCGCCGAAATGAGAGGCGGCGGCCGCTTTCACCAGGTGATCGAAGGTGCCTTGGCGGGCAAAATAAAGTTATTTCCACGAGGCATCTTGGTAAACCGCTGACTGCGCTGCGGCACAGAGGTCGCCTCCGCGGGCATCGTCCTCAGGCATCAGCTACCACTTCCGCAGCGGCTCCGAGAGCCGCGACCCGAGCGAATAAGCGCCGGCACCGGTAATGAGCAGCGCAAGGGCAATCAGCAGTTGCGTAAGCGCGTACTCGGTGCCGCCTTTGGTCACATCAAAACCGTGCGGCAGGTGCACCAGGAAGATGGCCCCGAGCATGACGACAATGATGCATACCGCCCCAAGGCGAATCAGCACGCCGCTCAGGATTGCCAGCCCGCCGGCAAAGTGCGCCAATCCAACCAGGTAGCCGACCACGTCCGGCATGTGCATGAATGCGGCAAACCGCTGAGGGCCGGGGCCTCCAAAGGCGCCAAAGAGGATCGCGCTGCCGTGGTAGAGAAACGCGAGGGCGCTGGCGATTCGCAGGATCAACAGCGCGGCGTTGACCTGCGCTGGCCTGGGCGTGTCGGTCGGGGTTAGCGAGTCCATTTCTCAGGCTTCTTAGCCCTCAACCCTCCTGTTTGCCAGCGATCTTTCGTGGCGTCTTGGCCGAGCACCGGCCTTTAGCGCCGTTTCGATCGACGCCGGAGGTGCGCAGCCTTTTGGCCCTTGGGACGGAGAAGGGACCCGCGGCGCGATTCTTCTTTCCCTACCCAAGCCTCTAGCTTATAGGTCATTGGCTGATGGGGTTGTGCCCTCTTTCCTTGAAGAAAACGCATCCTCGCCAATGACTCGTACCCGATCCTCAACCCGGTGGAGTTGCGCTTTATGAGCAGCGAAACCGGCTTTCCAGAAAAAATCGGCGGCATCGGCCACCTGCGCGAGCCCTTTCGGACCGCGTTCAGAAGTGAGATCGGTCAGGGCGAACCGGTCAAGGCTTTGATCTACAGCCCCCCGTTCTCGACGGCCTCCTTTAAAGCGGCGGCCTCCGTAATGGCGGTCACGGCCGACCGGTGGGTGATCGCTTGGGAACAGGACCGGCAGTTCCGGATGGAAGCCGCGGATTTTTCGGACACCCTGCTCATCGAATTGACCATCATCCTTTTGTACGGGCAGCTCAAAGTGGATTTTGTGAAAGAGGGGACGCCCGTGTCGGTCGCCGTTTACTTCAACACGGTGAAGGAAAAGTACTACCAGGAGGCAATGGAGTCGCTGCTTGCCGGAATCGCGACCGAGTCCAAGGCAAGAAGGCAGGCCGGGGAGATAAACGCGCGGGTAATCAGGGACTGGCCCCTGAAGTTTCGTAACGTGGCGTTGATGTACTCACCCGCTGGACGGCAACTGATTGCCGGGTTGTATTGGGACGCGCTCTACGGGAGCGGCAACCGTGAAATCTTCCCCGCTTGCGCTCTCTTGCGCACGGAAAAAGAGTTGCTTTTGATTACGGAGGAAAAGCTGTCCGGCCGGTTTCATTTGCATCGTGATCAGAAACTGGGCGAGATCATCACGTACGTTCCGCTGGCGCATTTAGCCGGCTACCGCATCCTCGAACGCCCACGGGTGGACACCCTTTCGCTTCTGGTCCACGCCGGTTACGGCGGAGAAACCCTCGACATCGCGTTTCCGAAAGAACAGCGCGCGCGGGTACTCGACTTGATGCGGTCGATCATGCGCGCCTCGCCGTTGTCCGCCCGGGCTGCGGATGCTGATGGGTCGATCCGGTAGGCCTGTCTTTCCTCCCTGCGGCTGAAGCCCTGAGTTTTACCCACCGCCGTAACAGGCACACCGGGCAGTCCACGGGGTCGACTCCCACGTCGTAGGGCGTGCCGCAGGCTGGACAGCAAGGCGACTCTGCGCCCGGGCCAGCTGCAGCGGGTACGTCGGATTCCATCAGCGAGAAAAATGCGGCAACCCGCCTTATAGCAGTTTTGGTGCAAGCTGAAAACACTCGGCTGGTCGGTGCGCCAAGCGAAAACGCAGGTCTGAACCGGTACCAAAAAGTTGCAACTTTTCCATTCCATCCCAGTGCGCGGCGCTTTTTATGACGCTTGCAACAGAACCTCATTTTTTCCCGTTGTATATGCTGGTCGAGTCAGAAAACATGGACCTGACCTCGACCTTTATGGCCAAATCTGTCGGATCACAGAAAGCAAGGGGAGCAGAGATCCTGCTCGATATCTTACGATCGGAGGGTACCCAATTCATCTTCGGCAACCCGGGTACCACGGAGCTTCCCTTGATCGACGCACTGACGGTAAACCCGGATTTTCACCACGTGTGGGGCCTCCAGGAAGCGACCGCGGTGGGCATGGCCGACGGTTATGCGCAGGCTTCGGGCAAACCTGCTTTCGTGAATCTGCACACCTCCGGCGGCTTGGGCCACGGCATGGGGGCGATCGTGAATGCCAGGATTGCAAGGGTGCCCCTGATCATCACGGCGGGCCAACAGGATCTCCGGCACATCCTGGCCGATCCGTTACTGGCGGCCGATCTCGTGGGTATGGCCGGCCCGGTGGCCAAATGGTGCTTCGAACCGAATTCGTTAGATGATCTACCCCTGATCCTTCGGCGGGCCTTTCATAGTTCCATCTCTCCGCCCCGCGGGCCGGTGTTTTTATCGCTCCCTATGAACATCCTGGACGAAATCGGCTCGCCTCCGGTCCTTCCGCCAAGCCGCATTGAACTCTCCAGCGTCGGGGCCGGCGTCAAGGAACTCGCCGCCGGCCTTCTGCGCTTTGACCGTTGTCGGACCGTGATCGTGGCAGGAAACGACATCGCCGAACCGGGCTTGGGCAAGGCCATCGCCCGGGTGGCCCAACTGATCGGCGCACCGGTTTACGGGGCGTCCTGGCCGTCGGTGAATAATTATGCTTCGGTTGATCCTTTCTGGCGCGGTTCCCTTCCGACCACCGCCAAGGGCATTGCGGAAATCCTGGGCCGTTACGATTGCCTGCTCGGCTTGGGCGGAAAAAGCCTGGTCTCGATCGTTTACACCATGCGCGATCCCATCCCGGCGTCGATCGAGTTTTATCACATCTCGGAGGACGCGCATGATCTGGGCTATAACGATGCGCCCAAGCTCGGCATTTTCGGCAACGTCCGGGCGACCTTGGAAGCGTTGGCGGAGGAACTGGAACCCAGGGTCCCGCTCACCCTCGTTAACCAAAACATTGAGGAGGCGCAGCAGAAGAAGGACACGCTCTGGCGTCAACTCATGGAGCGGGCGGATGCGGCGATTCGTGCCGATAGTCGGGTTGAGCCCATCATCGCCGTCAGGGAGATTTTGCGTCCGCTTCCGGACGGGTTTTTGCTGGTCGATGAGGCGCCCTGTGCAAATCTCTTTACCCAGCCGATGCACCGGTCGACGGGAGCGCGCCAATATTTTCACAACCGGGGCGGAGTATTGGGTTGGGGCATGCCCGCGGCTATCGGCGTGTCGCTGGCGCACGATTATGCGCCGGTCCTTTGCATCGTCGGCGACGGGTCCGCGATGTATTCGCCCCAAGCACTCTGGAGTGCCGTTCATGAAGCCGTTCCGGTGGTTTTCGTTGTTCTAAACAATCTTGAGTACGGAATTCTGAAGCACTTCCTGCTCAGCCAGTCGCAGTACAACGCGGGTGAGCACGGTTTTCTCGCCATGGACATTTGCCGCCCGAAAGTTGATTTCCAATCACTGGCACGATCGATGGGCGTCGAGTCCACCTTTGTAAACTCTTACCGGGAAATCGGTGAGGTAGTTGAAACCGCTCTCAACGGCGGCAAACCACATCTGATCGAGATCCCCGTTACGGGCGTTGCCGGGAAGTGAATCAAGGACGAGCGCACCATGTGCGACCTCGATCGGTTAAGTTCTGGTACAAATGTAGACAAGAGCGGAAACGGGCGCCAGGGCCCCCCGCGCTGACACGGAGAGCAAGCCACCGTTAAAAAATGGCAAGCCAATGGAAGCGGAACTTTGAGGCTCCCGTCATTCTCCATCCCCGTGAACTTACGAATGAAGGCTTTGACCCGCCCCTTGGCCGTGCTGTACGCAGCCGTAATGGCAGTCACGGCGACTCGCGCCGGTTCGACGCCGGATGCTCCGGCCCCGACCGTTGAAAGCACCCGCTATGGGCTTTTCAACCTGCTGGATCAACGCAGCGCGTATGGTGAAGGGGTCTTCCCGGAGCCTTTCCTGGTGGATGACTCGGATCTGGAGGTCAATGAGGCCCGCCTGGATTGGTTGCACACCAGCGCAAACGGTCAGCACAGTGACTTCGTGACGACGGAAGTGGAGAAAGGTTTCGGGCCACTGACCGTGGAATTGGAGGTTCCCTTCGAACGCGACGTAAGCGCGGGGTCAGTCTCCGAAGGCTTCGATAACCTCGACTTGGGGGTGCGCTGCCCCATTTACCAATTCGTCTCGGCAAACCGGTTTATCGACACCACCTTCGGTACGGCCGTTGAGGTCGGTATTCCGGTCAACTCGTCGGTGAGCAAGAATGCCGAACTCGTTCCCAAGGTGTTCAACGATCTAAGGCTGGGCGAGCACTTCACGCTCCAATCCATCTTCGGGTATTCGACGCTCTTTGGTGGCGGGGAAGATGGCGGCTTGCAAACGTTCGAGTACGGCTTCGTCTTTGGCTATACGCTCCAGCACAAAGAACTGCCTTTGCCCGGCGTGCAACAGTTCATCCCGGTTTTCGAGTTGCAAGGCGAAACGGAGCTTAACAAACATGAGCGCGGGCATGACAGCCTGCTTGGTAACCTCGCGTTCCGTGCCAATCTTAAAACGATCGGTTCGGTCCAACCGCGGCTCGGGTTGGGGTTCGTTTTCCCGATCGATGCGGGGGCGCGCCAGGACGTGCATTGGGGCGTGATTACCAGCTTGGTGTTTGAGTACTGAAATGGCGATAGGATTGGAAATACCCACGTAATATGAATGGAAGCATGAGTCGTAGGCAATTCCTGAGTCTGGCCGCAGCCATTCTCGCCGGCCCTAACGCACTCGACGCTTCCACGGGACGCGTCGTGGACGCCGGTCCTGTAAGCACCTACGGTCCGGAAGGAGTGTATGACCGTTTCCGTGACCAGGGCTTCTTCGTGATCCGTAACGGTAAGCGGCTCCTGGCCCTTTCGGCCTTTTGCACCCACCGCAAATGCAAGCTGGCCGCACAGCCTGACCGTTCATTCTACTGCCCGTGTCATGGGTCGACCTTCGACCCCAACGGCAAGGTCACCGCCGGGCCGGCAAAACGGGATCTGCCGCTGTTCCCTGTCGTTGTAAACGAAAGCGGGCATTTGCTTGTAGAGTTACCCGGCAGGTGAAAGCCCTCAGCGGCCGTTCCGGCTTGCGGGCCGCCCGCGAAATCGCTCCACCAACGCACGCGCGCCGGGAAACAACGCCGGACAACAGCCAATCTCCTCGCAAAAGGATTTGCTAAAGTGACCCAGGCTGGAATAGCCCACCGCAAAAGCCGCCTCAGTCACGTTATAACCGCCGCTTGAAAGCAACTCCGCCGCTTGCTCCATCCGCACTCGACGAAGGTATTGCGGGATCGTGCAGCCGGTGTGTTGTGAAAAGATGCGGCTTAAATAAAATGGGCTGCACCCGACCCGCCGCGCGAGCTCCTCGAGCGGGGGCGGTTCTTGCAAGGTATCGCGCAAAATCAGCATCGCGGCGTCAACGCGTTCGCGTGCCAGCCGCCTTTGTCGAGCGCAAAAGAATTCGGGCCGGGCCGGCTCCGGCGTAAAGAACACTTGAGCCGCAAGCTCCAGCGCCTTGCTTTGAAACCAGAGGCCCTGCGCGCCCAACGAAACCGGCGGCTCGCGCAGTTGAAAGACCAGCGCCTCCTGACCGGCCGTCATCGCCGTGACCGTTCCGATCACCCCTTCATGCGATTTGGTTTTCCCATCGAGCAAAGCTTGAGCGGTTGGCTTGAGCCCATAAGGCCTCTTGCCGTCAACGGTTAGGCACCTGAGCAAGAAATCTCGCGAAAACTTGACTATGGCGAAACGATGTCGCTGCTTGGCGGGCCGCCGAACCTGAAAGCGATTGCCCAAGGTGGCCAGGACCGCATGGTGCCCAAGGGTGCGGGCAGAATAGCGCGTCTGCCATTTTCCGAATCGCACTTCGCCCTCACTGGATAAATTCAAACAGATTTCTAAGCGGCTGGAATGGAGGTCGGCTCCCCACTGGTGATCGCTTTCTGAGGTGAAATCATGTTCTTCGATGCTTAAGCCGAGCTGCGCAAGGTTGCCAAAAACCTGCGGTTCAGTGCCGATACCGTGCGCCAGCGTAAGGGTAGGCTTTCGAAGGCTGAAGTTGGTTGAGCGGCCGGATTGCGTTGCCATCTTTACTGAGAACCATTCTCAATAAGTGAAACATGGGCGTCGCTTCAAATTTAAAACGCTGATCCGTAGGCATTGTTTCGAGTCAAATCGCCGTCTGGC
>JAFAUY010000379.1 GCA_019243005.1 Verrucomicrobiota bacterium
TATCGGACCGCCGGGAACTGGAAGAGGTCAAGACCCTGATGCGCAGCTTAGCGATCAAGGCGCGCACCCCCCAGCACCCAATCACCTCGCTCAGCGGCGGCAACCAGCAGAAGGTGGTGGTGGCAAAAAGCCTGCTCACCCAGCCGCAGGTTTTACTCCTGGATGAACCGACCCGCGGCATCGACGTGGGGGCAAAAGCGGAGATTTTCGAGATCATGAACCGGCTGGCGGAACAGGGTTTCGCGGTGCTTTTCATTTCTTCAGAGCTGCCCGAAATGTTCGTCATCCCGGATCGCATCCTGGTCCTCTCCAAAGGCAAGGTCACGGGCGAATTCGTTCACGATCAGGTAACCGAAGAAGCTCTGGTCCTCGCCGCCGGCGCGCGGCAACAAACGGAGCACCCCGTCGCTGCGCCTCAATCAAAGTAAGCCCAATCTCTTCCCATGCACACGTCCGCTGCCGCTCCCGCGCCTGCCGCTGCCCCGGCCAAACCGTCCGGTTTATTTCTGGGCGTTCTGCTCTTCCGGTTAAGGGCCTTGATCGCGTTATTTGTACTGATCGGCATTTTTTCGGTGCTCTCGCCCTCCTTTTTCACCCGGCAGAACCTGATCATCCTGGTCGGCCAGACCGCGATCAATGCGATCATGGCCGTAGGGATGACGTTCGTCATCCTGACGGGCGGCATCGACTTGTCGGTCGGCTCCACGGTGGGCCTGGCGGCCATGGCGTCGGGCTTACTGATCAACCGCGGCCTGCCGGTTCCGCCGTTAGGAGTTGCGGTCTACTTCAACATCCCGGCGATCATCGTGCTTTGCCTCGGGCTGGGACTGCTGGTCGGCGCCTTCAACGGTCTGCTCATTACCCGGTTCAACGTCGCACCGTTCATCGCGACGCTGGGTACCCTGTATGTCGCCCGAGGCACGGCCCAATTGAGCAATAACGGCGCCACCTTCCCCAACCTGGTCGGCAACCCCGAACTCGAAAATACCGGCTTCCCGATCCTGGGGGCGGGCAGCATCCTGGGCATCCCGATCGTCATCTGGATCATGGTGCTGTTTGCGGCCATCGCGGCCTTCGTGGCAGGAAAGACGCCCTTCGGCCGCCAGGTCTACGCCGTCGGCGGCAACGAACGGGCTGCCGAGCTTTCCGGTATCTACGTGAATCGCATCAAGATGGCCGTTTATATGATCTGCGGCTTGTGCGCGGCGATGACCGGCCTGATCACGGCCTCGCAACTGGTGGCGGCGCACCCCGCCGTGGGCGAGAGCTACGAACTCAACGCCATCGCTGCCGTCGTGCTCGGAGGCACGTCCCTGGCCGGTGGCCGCGGCACCATCTGGGGCACGATCGTGGGCGCGCTGGTGATCGGCGTCCTGACCAACGGCCTGGTGCTGCTGGGCGTTCAGGAATTTTGGAAAAAGGTGATCACCGGCCTGGTGATCATTCTCGCCGTCGTGCTCGATCAACTCCAGGAACGGCTCCAGCAACGCCTCGCCCTGAAACGCGCATGACCCCCTCAACTCTCCCCTCCCACGTTACCACGTAGCCCCCACATCAGAACTAACTAACTGACAACCATGCTCAAATACACCCCCCTGAAACGAAAACCGCTCGTCAGGTTACTGACGACGCTCGCGCTCCTGCTCATCACCGGAGCGATGATCCAACCGGTGCTGGCCCAGCAAAAGAAACTCATCGCCATCATCGTGCCTTCACCCGAAAACCCGTTCTTCAAAGCCCTCGCGGATGCCGCCGACGCCAAGGCCAAATCGCTCGGTTACGACACGCTCATCCTGGTGCATAACGATGATCCGGTGAAGCAGGATCAACTCTTCGACACGGCCATCGCGCGCAAAGCCGCCGCGATCATCCTGGACAATGCGGGCGCCGACGCCACCATCGCCGCGGTCACCAAAGCAAAAAAGGCGGGCATTCCCTCTTTCCTGGTCGATCGAGAAATCAACGCCACAGGTGTCGCGATAGCCCAGTTGGTGTCCAATAACTACCAAGGGGCAACCCTCGGGGCGGAGGAGTTTGCCAAGGTCATGGGTGAAGAAGGCGATTACGTGGAGTTGATCGGGAAAGAGACGGATACCAACGCCGGTATCCGGTCCAAAGGGTATAACGACACCCTAAGCCAGTACCCCAAGCTGAAGAAAGTCGCGTCTCAGAGCGCCAACTGGAACCAGGCAGAGGCGTTCCAGAAGACGCAGACCATCATTCAGCAGTTCCCAAACATCAAGGGCCTCATTTCGGGCAACGACACGATGGCGCTCGGCGCTTACGCGGCGTTGAAAGCCGCCGGCAAAGGGCAGGTCATCGTCGTCGGTTTTGACGGCAGCCCCGATGTGGCCGAGTCCATCAAGGCGCATGAGATTCGTGCAACGGTCCTCCAACCTGTGGTGCGCCTTTCGGAAATGGCGGTCGAACAGGCCGACCACTACCTCAAGGCCGGGAAAGCTGACCAACCCGAGAAACAGACCATCGACTGCGTTCTCATCAACGCCGATAACGTCAACAACTATTCGGCGTTCAGCTTGAAGGAATAGTTCAACGGTGGTGGCGAAGCCGCTTCCGGGGCGGCTTCGCCGCCGTCCTCAGTTGGCGAAGAGTTCAATCGTCGCGCTGTCGAACTGCTTTTCCAATCCGAGCGCGATTCCCTCGCGCGTTAACTGCGCGCCTGTAACCGTCCGCCCGTCACCGGGCAGGCGGGAAGCCGTCATTCATTTTCGCTATCTTCCTCCCGCCGGCACGCAAATGAGACTCAACTTGTTTCCCCTCGCATGCATCCTGGCGGCTTCGGTCGCATGCGGAGAGGAGGCTTTTTTCCAGCCAAGCGTCCGGTCGCCGCACCAGGGTGAGATCATGTACCTCCTTATGCCTGACCGGTTCAACCAAGGAGACCCGGCCCGAAATCAAGCGAAGCCCGATTCAGGCGATCCGGCTCAGAGTGGCTTCGATCCGGCGAATCCGCGCTGTTTCCATGGGGGTGACCTCCGCGGGATCGACGCGAAACTCGACTACCTTGATCAGCTGGGGGTGACTGCAATCTGGATGACGCCCATTTTCCGGAATCGCGCGGTGCAGGAAACTGACGGCCGCGTGCCGCTCAACACGGGGTACCATGGGTATTGGATCCTGGATTTCACGGATGTTGATCCTCACTTCGGATCAAAGCAGGTGCTCCGGCAGCTGATCGCGGACGCGACGATGCACCGGATAGGCATCATCCTCGATGTCGTCGTCAACCATACCGCAGACGTGATCCAGCCGAAAAACGGAGTTCACGCCTACCAATACAAGTTTTCCAAACCGTACCTGGACGCGAACGGAAAGCCGTTTGATGATCGCGATTACATTAATAAACCGGATTTCCCGAAGCTCGACCCTGCCATCAGCTTCCCGGTCCCGCCCGCTTTCAACAGCGAGGCTGATCGTAAGATCAAGAAACCGGATTGGTTGAACGATCCGACGGTCTACCATAACCGTGGTGAAGCATCGACCAGCGGAGAGAGTGACCAATACGGCGACATCTCCGGTCTCGATGACCTGTTCACTGAGCAACCGCGGGTGGTTCAGGGGATGATCGATATTTACAGTGACTGGATCAGGAATTTCGCGATCGCAGGGTTCCGCCTGGACACGGTTAAACACGTGAACGTTGAATTCTGGCAACGGTTTGTCCCTGCCATGCAGGAAGTCGCCACGAGCTCCGGTCACAAAAATTTCTTTATCTTCGGCGAGGTCTACAATCCCGACCCGGCTTTCCTTTCCGAGTTCGTGCACCGGGCCAGCATGCCGTCGGTGCTGGATTTCGGATTCCAGCGGGCTGCTGCCGGCTTTGCGAGCGGAGCAAATGCACCCCGAAAGCTGGCCGAGTTATTCGCCAAAGACGGTTATTACACAACGCCGTCGGCAAATGCGTATGGGCTGGTGACTTTTCTCAGCAACCACGACATCGGGCGAATCGGTTACTTTCTGACCAACAATCTCTCAACGGCTCCGGATGGGGAGTTGCTGGCGCGCGATATCCTGGCTCATGCCTTGTTGTTTTTTACCCGGGGCATCCCGTGCCTTTATTACGGTGATGAGCAGGGATTTAGCGGCCGGGGCGGAGATGTCTTTGCGCGAGAGGATATGTTCGGATCAAAAGTGCCGGACTTTGCCGGAGAAAAAAGGATCGGGGGCGGGGATGGGTCCGCATCGGCGTTCAACGAGAACCACCCGCTCTTTCGCGCCATCCGGGAGATGATTTCCGTCCGGGAAAAGAATCCGGCGTTGCAAGGCGGCATCCAGATCGTGCGCTACGCGGAGGACCGGCCGGGAATTTTCGCCGTTTCCCGAATCGCTCGGGATGAGCGCAAGGAGGTGTTGGCGGCTTTCAACAATGCCGGAGAGACGCACAAAGCGGTTATAAAGACATGCTCACCGTCGGGAACCTGGCAACGCGTTTACGCCAGTGCGCCGGCCGGAATCGACTTCGGCGCCGGTCCGGACAACCAACTCTCCATCGAACTCGGGCCCTGGTCCGCCCTGGTGTTAGCAAACCTTCAACCGATCGACACCGGTGCAACCCAACTTGGCGAATTGCATCTGGAGGCGACTCGAAGCAGCGACCTCGAAGACCATTGGGAAATCAAGGCTGAACTCGCACCGGACCAAATCGCTTCGGTCGCATTCGGCGTGCGGGCAAAGGGCGAAAATGATTACAAATTCCTCGGTACGGCGGACTCAGCCCCCTACCGCGTATTTCCGGCGCGAGACGTTATTCCCAACGCGCCTGAACTCGAGTTCAAAGCGATCGCGCGTGACTTATCCGGCAAAGAATTGACGGCGGACTTCGAATGGCACCGCCGCATTCCGCGGCGCCCCGGCCGGTGACGGTAAGGGGATGGGATGGCTCCGGCGAGAGCCCGGCAACCTGCTATCCGGCCCGATCGCAAGCGACGATCATTTAATCGGGCCGGTGGCGCCGTGATGGCCGAAATGGCACAGCCGCGCCTCGTGCGGTCGATGCCCGTCGAGCGCGCCCAATCGCAGAAAAAAGACGGCAAGCGCGGCCCCTAGACCGGGGCCGACCCAGTATATCCACCAACCCTGCCACAGCCAGCCGACCAGTTCCGGCCCGAACGAACGCGCGGGGTTGGCGCTGGTGCCGGACAGAGGCGCTTCCAGCCACGTCAGCACGGCAAAGAGCGGTGGGTTGACCAACGGCGTGAAAGGCTGGGTCGTTTTGTGCGCCGCGCAGACAAAAATCAGCAACACGAGCAGGAAAGTGCAGACGGCCTCGCCGGCCACGGGGAGCCAGGCCGGCACACCGCTTGCCGGCAAGGAGGCACCCCAATTGGCGCTGGCCCCGATGGCGTTCCAACTGACGACGAGCGCCGCCGCGCCAAGGGCACCCCCGGCCAGTTGGGCCAGCACGTAGCAGCCCGCGTCGTGCCACTGAATCTTGCCTTCTAGCCAGAAAGCGAAAGTCATGGCCGGGTTGATGTGCGCACCGCTCATTTTTCCAATCGTCGAGAAGGCGATCGCTGCGCCGACGCTCCCAAACAGAAATCCGTTGAGAAGCCGGCGCGGGCCGGGTTGGATCGGCAACCCGGCTAGGGGCGCGTTATGGCCCCAGAGCGCAATGACGAGAGAGAGTCCCACAAACACCAACAACGCCGTACCGACCAACTCCGCCGCATACATGCGGGGATGCAGCTTACCGTGCGGAAACGGCTTGCCACGGAGCGGGCGATCCTGCTTGACCTCACTCGGTTGGGAGGTCGTGCTGACCTTATCCATACAAATCGAAATCGTTTCGCTTCCGGTAACGGCTTTACCTGATTCCGGCTCGGGTACGCGCCCGGGCTCACGGTCTTTGCGCGGAGCCGTCTTTGCCCCGAAGGGGCAGTCCCGGAGTGACGATCGAGAGTAGCCAGGGACTCAGTCCCTGGATGGGGTATCTAATCCAACCTGGAAGATGCGTTTAAAAAGGGTGTGCGTCCCGTCGGGACGCTGGGAAAGGGCGCGCCACACCGCCGGCTGGGTCAAATCAAATCACCGTTGTAACCGCCATCGAAACATGGTGCAGCAACAACTTCGAGGGATTGTGGGGATGGCCGTCGATGATGGCCACCGGCGTGAGGCGCTCGGCGCGGCTGATTCCGGCCGGAGCGCTGTCATCCCCGCTTTGCGCAAGGTAACGGCAAATCCCAACCCCATAAAAGGGCCTGTTCGTGTTACGTGCATCACGACCGGCAGTCACCACGTCAGGATAGGACTCAAATGGTTGGATGCGGGACAAACGGTTCGTCGAGGCCAGCGCTTCGCACAAATCCCAGGCGGACGCTGCACTGATGAGGAGCGCAAAAGCGGCAAGCAAAGCGGTGTGCTGTTGGTGGAGAATGGGTCGCATCAGACATTACAAAGCGGTCCGTCCACCAAAGTTTCAGAATGGCTGGCGCGTTTTACTTTCTTTTGCTTTTTGTCGGCTTTATAGAGAAAGCACTTGGGGAGCCGTTGCGTTTCGGCCGCTTTTAAGGCGATACGCGGGAGTGTCGTGCTGCAAGCGGCCAGGAAGCTGCGCCGAAAGGGAGGCAAGAGTTTTGGGCGTAGTCGAGTCGCAGCGAAGCAGACCTGGAGGTAACGCATGCAATCCGACGCACCCGTAAAGACCGCTGAGGGCGAAGAGCCGCGCCGCTGTCCGGCCTGCGGTACACCCTACCCGGCGGGAGACGAGGGTACCGGCTGTCCCGTGTGCCTGTTTCGGCGAACCCTTGATCTCGAATCCGAAAAGGAAGACAACGTACCGGGTGTTGGATCGTCACGGGTCGATGACGACTGTTTCGACCACTACGAGCTTGCACGCCGCGAGGACGGGGCCTTCGACGAACTCGGCCGGGGCGCCATGGGCGTCACTTACAAGGCTTTTGACACCGTTTTGGGTCATGCCGTGGCCCTTAAGCTCTTGGACGCTCGCATCGCTGCTAGTCCTGCAGCGCAAGCACGTTTCCTCCGGGAAGC
The DNA here is from genome assembly GCA_019243005.1 of Verrucomicrobiota bacterium. GTDB lineage: Bacteria > Verrucomicrobiota > Verrucomicrobiia > Chthoniobacterales > JAFAMB01 > JAFBAP01. The sequence continues at coordinate 7,012 of JAFAUY010000379.1, forward strand.
CCGCGCCGCCGCGCGCCTGCGGCACCCTAACGTCGCGTCGGTCTTCTACTACGGGGTACGCCCAAGTGACGGCCAATGTTTTTATGCCATGGAACTTGTTGAGGGCGAAACGTTGCAGGCCCGCATCCGCCGCGAAGGGCCGCTGGCGCTCTCCACCGCGCTGGAAATCGCCCGCCAGGTCGCGCGGGCGCTGGCCGCGGCGGACGCGCAAGGCTTGGTCCACCGCGACCTGAAGCCCTCGAATCTGATGCTGGCCAAAGGCCCGGAGCTCAGCGTAAAGGTTATCGATTTTGGCCTGGCCAAAGCGGTGGCCGGCGCAGATGACACCGACCTGACTCACGGGGGATTTATCGGCACGCCCGCCTTTGCCAGCCCTGAGCAATTCACCAGCAGCGGCGTGGACGTCCGTGCGGACCTTTATTCGCTGGGCGTTACACTTTGGGAAATACTGACCGGCCAGACACCTTTCCAGGGATCGCGGGCCGCGGTGATGCGCCAGCACCTGGAGGCGCCCTTGCCCCTTGCACAACTCAAAGGCATCCCGCAGCCGGTGTGCCTCCTGTTGCAGGCGCTCCTGGAAAAGGACCCGACGCGACGCACCCAGACCCCGGCCGATCTCCTGGAGCTGCTGCGGAAGGTCACGGGCGCCGTTGACGCCGGGCGCGCCCTCACGCGTAAGGGTCTGCAAAAGGGGCCTCCGGCCGATCCCGCAGTTGCCCGCAAGGTGCCGGTACGACGTGGTCCGAAACAGATTTCAATCGCCAGATTGCCCGTTACCGGAAGCGAAATGTTTGGTCGAGAAGAAGACCTCGCTTTTCTGGACGCCGCCTGGGCAGACCCTCATATAAATGCCTTGACGATCGTCGCTTGGGCGGGTGTCGGCAAGTCCACGCTGGTTAACCACTGGCTCCGGCGAATGGCCACCGAACGCTATCGTGCGGCCGAACTCGTGTTCGGCTGGTCCTTTTACCGGCAAGGGACCAGCGGGGACGCTTCATCCGCTGATGAATTCGTCGACGCGGCCCTGGCGTGGTTTGGTGACGCCGACCCGCGCCTCGGCTCCGCCTGGGAGAAGGGTGAACGCCTGGCCGGTTTGATTGCCCAACGTCGCACCTTGCTGGTGCTGGACGGCCTCGAGCCGCTCCAAAATCCACCCGGTTCCCAGGAAGGGCGGCTGCGTGAGCCCGCTCTCCAGGCGCTCCTGCGCGAACTCGCCGCGTTCAACCGGGGCCTGTGCGTGATCACCACGCGGCTGCCGGTTACTGACATCGCGGATCACGAAGGCATCTCCGCTTTACGCCGCAATCTGGAATACCTCTCGGACGAGGCCGGGGCACAACTGCTGCGAGCGCTGGGCGTCAACGGCCCGGAAGCCGAACTGCAACGCGCCAGCGAGGAGTTCAGCGGCCATTGCCTGGCCCTCACCCTGTTGGGCAGCTACCTGACCGATGCTTACAACGGCGAGATTCGCTGCCGCGAAGAGGTCTCTACCCGCCTGGCGCACGACGTGCGCCAGGGCGCCCATGCCCGAAAGGTGATGGCCTCTTATCAAAGTTGGTTTGGCGAGGGACCGGAGCTGTCGGTGCTGCGGCTGCTCGGCTTTTTCGACCGGCCCGCCGACCCGAAGGTGCTTGAAGCCTTGCTGAAGCCGCCGGCCATCGCGGGCCTGACCGAACCCTTAAGGGATCTGAGCCCGATCGAGTGGCGAACGATCCTGGCCAGGTTAAGGAGGGCGAGGCTGCTGGCGGAGGACGACCCGCACCGTCCCGGGCACCTGGATATCCATCCCCTGGTTCGTGAATACTTCGGCGAACAGCTGCGGACCCAACAAGTCGCGGCCTGGCAGGAAGGCAATCGGCGGCTCTACCAACATTATCAGGCGCTGGCACCGCCGCGGCCGGACAGTTTCCGGGACATGGAGCCGCTTTTCCTGGCCGTCGTCTGCGGTTGTGAGGCCGGGTTGCTGCGTGACGCGCTGCACCAGGTGTACCTGCCGCGCATACAGCGAGACAATGCCTCCTTCGCGGCTAACATCCTCGGGGCGCGCGGAGCGTTGCTCTCGGTGTTAGCCCATTTCTTCGAAAACGGACGCTGGGGTTCACCGGCGGCAACGGATGCCGAGGCACAAAGACTCACGGCCGAAGACGAGCTCTTCATCCTCATGCAGGCAGGGCTCTACCTGACGGCCACGCGAGGTCTGGGGGCACCGGAAGCACGGATTTGTTACGAGCGTGCTGAGTTTTTATGCCATTCGCTTGATCGCCCGATGCTCCTCTATTCCGCGCTGGCGGGCCAATGGCGATCCTCCCTCATCACCGACACGCTGCCGGAAACGATGCAGATCGCCAGACGCATTTACGCTCTGGCGCAGGAGCAGAACGATCCTGCGTTAATGTTCGGGGCGCATCGTGCTTTGGCAGGCACATTCTATTTCTGGGGCGATTTCGAGGCCGCACGAGAACACGCGACGCATGGCATCGAGATCTGGCAGTCGGGAGGCGCGCCGGCTCCGGTCGAAGAGCCCATTGCACCCGCCGTCGCTTGTCTATTCTATAAAGGCTTGTGCGACTGGCATTTTGGAGAGATCGCCTCTTGCCGGGCGACCATGGCTCGAGCGATCGCCCTGGCGAAAGAACTGAAGGACACGCCCGCATTGGCCGCAGCGCTCTACCTGGCAGCGGCGGCGGGCCATCTTGAACGCGATCAAGCTGAGGTGGAGCGCCTGGCATCGGTTCT
>JAFAUY010000422.1 GCA_019243005.1 Verrucomicrobiota bacterium
GCGGCCGGCGTAGCGTCTCTTTACGCGACACCCGGCACTCGCCACCCTTCTTCATTTGTGGCACTTTTCCGCTTGTGGCATTTGTGGCATTAAAGAGGGTGTGTGGGAGGCCCAGGCCGACCAAGCTCACTGCCCTCGGTTCCCACACACCCTCTGATGTAATCACCGTTGCGGGCAAGCATCACGACGAGGTCCCCCACCTCTTCCGCCGGTCGAAACGGCCTACGGGGATCAGGTCAGATGCTCAGCGATCGTCAGCTTGAGGGAAATGACCTGAAAAGGTGTAAAGCAAAGACGAATGCTGGTTTCATCTTTCACCTCCAGTTCGCTAAGGTTCTCCTCAAGGATGTTCACCAGGTAGGCGGAACGCAGGGGCAGTCCGCTTCGCAGGGTGACCTGGCCGCGGCTTCCGTAAGGCTCGAAAAGCCGCACGATGATGTCATCCGAGTCCTCGGCTTTTTTCAAGGCGGCAAGTTGGATTGAGCCATCCACGAGCGAAAAGAACGGCGTGGGCGAGCGATCTACCCGGGTGGAGGGAAGGACCGTTAATGGCGCGTTGAGTTCCTGGGCGGCGGCTAACGTGCCGCCCGTTCGCCAATCGCCGGGATGGGGGTAGAGAGAATAAGTCAGGCTGTGCTCGTGCCTGTCGGCGTGCGGATCGGGATAGATGGGTGAGCGCAGCAGACTGATACCGAGCACGTTGGCTTCTACACTGTAGCCATACTTGCTATCGCTTAACAAGCTCACCCCGTAACCCGGCTCGCTGAGATCGGTCCAGCGATGGGCGGGTACTTCAAACTTGGCCTGATCCCATGTCGTATTCCGGTGCGTCGGGCGGGCAACGGCGCCGAAAGCGGTCTCTGCCCACATTTCGTGCGTACGAACGTTCACCGGGAACAGCGCCCGGAGCAGGGTGCGCCGGGTAGCCCACCGGATGCGAGTCACGAAGTCCAGGCGGCGGCTTGCCGTACCGAGCCGGCAAAGTTGGGTAACCTTGATACCGGCCAACTCGTATTGAATCCGGATCGCCGCACGCAGCGGACCGGATTCAACCAGTTCAGGTTCGGACGCGGCCTGGAGTTCAGTTCCTTCGAGTGGATAAGACTCATCGATGTCCCACGCGTCGAACCGCCGGGGAATATCCGTATAAATCCAAAGCTGGTTGGCTCGCCCGGCGAGGACTTCACGGCCGGCGTCTTTATCGTAAATGGATTCGATGCAGCCCGCGCCTGAAACCTGGATTTTCAGGTATTCGTTTTCGAGTTGCCGGGGAGTCGCCCGGAGGGGCGACGCGACCGGGCGCGGCTCGCCGGACTCGGACCGGATCGACAGGGGGCTCAGACCCTCGATCTGTACGTCGCCACCGATAAGACAGCCATTCTCCGTCTTTTGAAAGGCAAGTTCACGGCCGTCTGCAGTTCGGAGCCGCGACTGATCATCCAGGGTCTCCGGAATTTCAACCACGAGCGGACGCGAACTCAGGCTGAGGTTCCAAAGCACCAGGTCCCTGCTTCCGGGCACGGCTTCGGACGCTTGCCATTGAAGCGGGGTGAGCACGTTCCGGCGCAGGGCTTCCGCTTTTTCCAGGGCAAGGCGAAGTTGCCGGCCGGCCGTCTCGTTCACCGAACGGATGCTTGAGCCCGGCAGAATGTCGTGGAACTCATTCAAGAGGAGCGTCTCCCAGATCTGGCGCAGTTCTTCTTGCGGGTACGGGTGTTTGGCCAGGGCGAAAGCCAGCGTCGCCGCCGCTTCGGTTTCGACCACGGCCTGTTCCAGCCGCCGGTGCAGTGCCTTGATCAGCGCCTGGGAAGTGTAGGTCGCTCGATGGAATTCGAGGTACTGCTCCCCTACCCAAACCGGCAGATTACGGATGCCGGCGGGTATCTGACGGTAGAAATCGCTGACCGCACCCATTCGGAGCTGCGGCAGCCCGGGAAAACCTTTAAGCCGTTCGAACCGCTCGAGCATTTGGCTGGTAGGTCCGCCGCCGCCGTCACCGTGACCGACGGCGAGCAGCGTGGTATCGTGAAAACGCTTCCCTCGAAAATTACGCCAGGTAGAACCGGTATCATGGGCGTCGATGCGCCCGTTATAACCACGGGGCGGGTTAAAAAAGCTGTGCGCAAGAACCCGGCTGCCATCGAGTCCTTCCCAATGGTAGAGGTCGTACGGGAAAAAGTTAACTTCACTCCACGTCAGCTTTTGTGTGAAGAAGAAGGGTAAGCCGCCGGAGAGTAAAAGCTGGGGCAAATTTCCCGTAAAACCGAAGGAATCAGGCAGCCACGCGACCGTTGGGCGGCGGCCGAATCGACTCTGAAAGTAACGCTGGCCGAAAAGGATCTGGCGCACCCAGGACTCTCCGGCGGGAAGGTTGCCGTCGGGTTCGACCCACATGCCGCCGCTGAGTTCCCAGCGTCCCTCCTGCACCTTCTGTCGAATTTTTTCGAACAGTTCCGGATCGTCCTGTTCGATCCAGGCATAAACCTGCGCACTCGATTGGTTGAAGTAAAGGTGCGGGTAGCTCTCCATTAACGAAAGGATCGTATAGAAGGTGCGGCGCAACTTTCGCCGGGTCTCTTCCAAGGGCCAGAGCCACGCCAGGTCGATGTGGGCGTGACCCGTCAGCCAAACGCGACCCTCAGGCGGGTACAGTTCCCGGATCTGATCGAGTTCCGCCGCAAACCGGAGACGGATGGCCTCGAGTTGGGTCCTCGTCCCTTCGGGCAGGGGAGCCGGAGCCGCGTCGAAGCTCCAGTCCTCCCAAATGGCTTCCAGACTTTCGGTGTGTTCGACCAGTTCGGCTGCACGGTCATGGGCCGCAGCGTGGGCCAAACGGGCCAGGTACTCTTCCGGCTCGGACCGGGGCAGTTGGATGCGCACGAATGCGTTCTGGATCGCGTCACCGATGCGTGCCGCGATTTCCCTGCGACCGGACCCATTGAGGTAAACGGCGGCGTCCAGCGCGGCGGCGAGATCGTCATGAAGCGAGCGGATGCCGAAATCGGGCACCAGCACACATGCTTCCTGGAACCGCGGCTCGCGGTTCGGTGTGCCGAAAGGGCCATACGGGACCACTTCGGCCTCAAGAAGCACCGTCTGGCCGCGGCCGGCCGCCGGGACTAACCGGTGCTCCGCATGCAGCGGGTTCAGGCCCCCCACCGCGCTGCCGTCAACGAACAGAAGGGCCTCGCCGCCCAGGTCGAAGCGGCCATGAACCGGCCATCCGGCCCAGCTTTCGGGAAGCTTGCATGCAAGTTGGATGTGCACCGGGCAGTCGCGGCCGGGCCACCGCTCCCCAAGCGTGATGGTGCGCCAGTCGGGTTCAGCCCTGGTCCGAAACCGGGCTTCGGGTATCGAGAAAAATTCGCGGTCCCGCCACGCCGCCAATTCTGCCAACCGGACCGCCAACCGGGCCAACTGGCGATCGGTTGCATCGTAAAAAGGGATCTCCATAGAGTCCACGTTAAGCCAGGCGGATGCGGTCACACAGCGGCCACGGCAAAGACAGTCACACGGCGCCACGGCGGAACACGGCGACCACGGCGCGAAGAAGGATCCCGGGTTTGACGGCGGCAGCCGGCACCCGCAATGCCATTCCAAACCCTCATCTTCGCGCTTTTGACAAGAGCCAGACCAGGAATGCGGAGATGCAAGCAACGGCCAGCACGGCCATCAGGGTGTCCGGAATTTCGATCATAAGTATTGTTTTTGCGCCGGCGTATCAACGATTTCGGCGGTGACGCGCTCACGCCTGCCCAGGGTTAATCATGACAACATGCCCGGTGGAAGCAAGCGCGACGCG
>JAFAUY010000369.1 GCA_019243005.1 Verrucomicrobiota bacterium
TTGCTACAAGCACGGTTCATTGCGTGCCGCCGTCGTGATGACCTGGAACATCGCCTTTTCGCATTTGTGCGATCACGTCCTTGCCAAACGCCTCGCCGACTTCAACGCCCGGTGGAAGCAGACGTACCCCGGTCACCACAAAAACCAGACGCTGACGATCGTTACCTTCGATGATTTCAACGACCATCTCAAGGAATCCCAAGTCTTAACGATCTGCCGCAGCGCCGGCATTATCAGCAAGAACATCCACGGCATTATGGAGTTTGCGCTCCGCAAACGGAATACCGCTGCCCATCCCAACGCAGTTATCATCGACTCCGTGCAAGCCGACGCTTTCATCTCAGACCTGATCAGAAATGTCGTCCTGAAAATCGCGTAAGCGGGCCATAAACGGGCTCAGGCGTGCACGACACGCAATGGCTCTGCCGGCGCGGCCAGACAGAACCTAATCAAATCCCATCAACATAGCCCAAGCGGTACTATCCCGTTTACCTCCGCTGCTTGAGAAAGAAAGTAGCGACCCAATCCTCGGTTCGCGATAACCGAGTCGTTTCATACTGCCGATCAACGCTGCCGCAGGAAGGTTCCGAACCGTTCTTTTCGATGCCATTCCAATGCTTCCGGGTGGGGCCGATAGAAGTCCTCCTTCGGAAGCAGAATGCTCTTTCCTCCCGCATCGATGATTGGAAAAAGCTGATAGTTCGCGTTCCGCGCTTCCGGGTGAACAATGACCTCGTATTGATCCGAAATCGTGAAAATGCCTCGATCGAAAGCCCAATGGGCGGTACGGGATAGAGCCAGGCCGTTCCGGGGATCATCGGTACCGCGATACTCTTTTCCGATGATATGGGCGGCTTCGGCCTCGATGTGAGGTCCGTGCACGAACCGCTGGCCCGTGACGGAACAGGTGAACGCGTAGTTGCTCAACACGATGTCCCTGAAAGCCGCTTCACGTTTTTGGCGACTCACCTGGTAAATGGCTCGGTTTTCCTGCACCAATGCGGTCCATTCTTCCAGGCTTTCGAGTCTCAGGGCGGTTTCCAAGAGATCGTCGGTGAGTACCTCCTGCCCGTACAAGTGTCGGGATACCTCTTCTGCGTGCATGCCTCGGATTCGAAAAAGACCGCTTTCCGATTCGAACTTTTCGATCAGCCCTAGCCCTGCGATCAGGTAAGTCGAGCCATCCCGATCCATTTTGCTCGTGACCTGGCGAAAGACCAGGACCGGCTCCTGATTCTGCATGCATCGCAGGAGCGCTTGATTTGACGAGACCTCAAGCCCTCCAGCTTTGGGACTGTAACGCATGGTCCAGCTACGGTCAGGGAGGTACTCGATTTTATCCGTATAAGGACTGGAGAGCATCGACGTGATGGAAAGCGCATAGGTCGACCAGCGCGGCTTATAGATGCCCTCGGCGAACGAATGCAGGATGTGGCCGAAGCGTTCGGCATCGCGCAGGACGCCGGCCGGCTGGATCGTACCGAAAAGCGGTGCAACCCGCCGGAAGATGCCGATTCGTTGATCACGTTCACCAGCCAACGACGCACCAACCTCCCCTCCTATATTTCAGGAGGTTCAGCGGACCATCAACCGGTTTTAATTGGTGAAATGGTGTTCGCAACTAACGCTCCATTCTCTCGCCCCCCGGCCCCCCTCGCCGCCGCGATCGCCTCCCGGATGCGGGTGATTTCGCCCTGCGGGTTGCGGAACCAGTCGGTCGACCAGACGCGGTGGACGCGCCAGCCCATGCCTTCCAGGACGCTTTGGCGGAGCCGGTCGCGGTCACGGGCCGATTTGGAGGAATGGTAGGAGGCGCCGTCGCATTCGATGGCTAGGATGAAGGAGCCGGGCCTGTCCGGATCGCGCACGGCGAGGTCGATAAAATAACCGGCGACACCCAACTGCGGCTGGCAGTCGAACCCGAGGTTCTGCACGGCGGCGAAGACCTGTTGCTCGAAGGGGCTGTCGGGCGGCCGCGGCGGCAAACCGGTAGCAGGAAGCCGGCCGGTGCGGGCAAACTCGAGGTAGCGTTGCAGGCTCCGGGCACCGGCACTGCTGTCCTGGCTTAACTTGAGTTCGTCGGCCCGGAAGGACGAGTAGACGTTGACCCGTTTGCGCGCCCGGGAAAAGAGGACGTTGAGGCGCCGCCCGCCATTCCGGCCGTTAATGGGGCCGAAGTTCCGGTGCAGCACGCCCTGGGCGTTGCGGCCGTAGGTGATCGAAATGAAGATGACGTCCCGCTCGTCGCCCTGGACGTTCTCGAGATTTTTGACAAAGACGCGTTCGCCGCGGTCAGCCTCCAACCGTGCAGCGGCGGCCTGAGCGACCGGGTCATGCTTGAGGGCCGTCTCCAGGAGGTCTTCGATGAGGGCGGATTGGACCACGTTCATGGCAACGATGCCCAGGCTTTCGCCGGGCCGGCGCCGGAGCTGATCGAGCACGGCCTCGATAACGGCTGCCGCCTCGACCTCGTTCTTGCTGCCGGCGTATTGGCCGGGCACTTCGAAGAATTTCACGCCGTACTCAGCCGATTTCTCGTGGACTGAGGGGAACAGGATGAGCTCGTTCCCATAATACTCGGCGTTGGAAAACGCGATGAGGGACGGGTGCCGGGACCGGTAATGCCAGCGCAACAGGCGGGCGGGCTGGTAAAGGCCGGCGGCGGCGTCAAGGATGCTTTCCGATTCCTGGATGGCGGCGAGGTCGAGGTTCTCGTCACCGTCGAGCAGGTCGTCGCCGAAGTTGGATTCGAAAAAGGCAGTCGGCGGCAGCTGTTTGTTGTCGCCCACGATGACGCACTGCCGGCAGCGGGCCATGGCGCCCAGAGCGTCCTCGGGGCGCATCTGGGAAGCCTCGTCCAGCACGAGCAGATCAAACTGAAATTTGCCGCGGGCAAGGTATTGGGACACGGCCAGCGGCCCCATCATGAAGCAGGGTTTGAGGGCGAGCACGGCGTTGGCCGAACGCGAAAGGACGTCGCGCAGCGACCCGCGCGGCGCTTGCAAACCGATCTGGTGCTGGAGGAGGGCGAGTTCGGTCTTTTCGCTGGTCCGGGCCGCGTTGACCCCGGGCGGAACGGGGCGTTGCGACAGCCGGCTGGCGATCATTTGCCGGGTGAGCTCCTGAAATTCGCGGTCGCGCGCCCGGAACTGTTCCTGCACGGCGTCCCATTTTCCCAGGGTGCCCCGCAGTGCCGGATGATCCCGCTGGAGCCGTCGCGCCAGCGGTTCCCAGGTCAGGTAATCGATGAGGGTGCGGCCGAGTTCGGGGGGAACGCGGAGGTCGAGGATGGCGCGGATAACCGGACCCAACCCGAGCTCATGCAGCGACGCGCACAGTTCGTTGAATTGCAGCCAGTGATCGAGCTTTTCCTTTTCGGCCAACGCCCGGCCGATCCGGTCACGCGTGCGCGGCAGAGGTTGGTCGGGAGGGTGCCAGACGGCCTGATCCAGTCCGGTGAAGGCGGCGAACCGGTTGAAAGCGTCTTCGAAGGTTTGATGCGCGTGCCGCAGGTCGCGGAGATTTGTTACCAGCCGTTCGAGGCCGGCATTTCCGCCCTCGCTTGCGGTCTCGATGATCGATTGGAGCAGGGCGCGGTCAGGGGCGGTGGCGGCGAGGGCGCGCCAGAGGACGGATTGCCGGACCAGTTCGGCCCGGTTGGTGTCGATTCCGTGGTAATGATGGGAGCCGAGGGCGCGGTCCCAACCGCGTTGGTGGATATGCGCAAGCGCGGTTTGCAGGTCTTTGAGCTGGACGGAGGCAGAGGTTAGAGCCGCAAGCGGTAAGGAGTCCGTGGTGAGGCAATCCGAGAGGGGGTCCAAGCTGTTTTTGATGGTCTTTGCCAGTGGCAGGATAGATTGGAAGCTGGGGACCGCTCTATGGGATTCGCCAGTGAAATCGAGGTAATCGTGGGCTTGCCGGAGGGTGCGGCAAAAACTGGCCAGGGCATCGCCCCTGTTGCCGGCGAAGTAACCTTTTAGAAAATCGAGCCGGTCAGGCGATAACGAGAAAAGGAGCTCGCGGCAGCGCCGTTCGGTAACGGAACCGGAGATCAGAAACTGCTGATCGATGGTTGCCACCCAATCACGGGCTCGAACCACGCGCGCGAAATCGGTGGTAATACCGGTAAAGGCCGGCCCGAAGGTGGAGACGTAAGTTGGGTTTTTCTCAAACTCTTCCAACGCAAGCTTCCAGTTGGCCAGACGGGTTAGAACGGCGGCGGTGACCTTGTAGCCGGGTTTACGGGTTTTGTCCTTCTGCCAGATGAGCAAACGCTCGCGTGCTTCCCGGCAACCTTTGCTCAGGAAAGGGAGGAATCGATGTCCGGCGACGAACGCGGCGTCTTTTAACAGGTCCTGCGCGCCGGGCAGTTGGGAAAGGTAATAGCTTTCTGCCAGTGATTTACTTTCCGCGTTGATCTGATCGGCTTCGACGGCGGCTTTGGCCAGCGTGGCGGAAAATTCCGGCGCCAGGAGCGCCTGGGGAGTGAGACCGGGGACGCAGGCAGCCTCACGCAAGATTTGGGTTAGCCGGGCGATGAGGTCCAGGTCAGAACGTGAGGTGGTGAAGGATAAGAGGGTGTGTGGGAGCCGAGGGTGGGAAGCTTGGTCAGCCTGGGCCTCCCACACACCCTCTAATGAGAACGTTTTTTCCAGTTCGTCCAGGGATGCGGCGATGCCGGGGAGGTCAGTCTCCAGGCTCAGCAGACCGGCTAACCATTGCCGGAATCCGCCGACGGTCGTTCCGGGATGTGAGGTGAGGTTGTTAGAAAGCTCCAGGAACGCGGCGAGCGAGGTCAGGTCGGCTTGCCGGAGCGGGCGTGATCGCAGGGTAGTTGCCAGTTGTTGGCTGAGGCTTAGGAGATGGCCGAGGCAGGCCAACGCTTCGTTTGTTTCCTTGTCTCCGGAGGAGGCGTGGAGGTTAAGCCAGCCGAAACACCAGCGGTCGCGATCAGCTTCGAGCAGGTCGGCTAACCGGACGCATTTCTGGAGGTTTGCCGTGGTTAATTCGAAGGTGCTGCCGTGCGCGGTATGGAGGCGGCCGGCCCCGGCGAGAAGCGCATCGAGGGCAGCCTGGGCTGGTTGCAGGCGGGCGATGATTTCGGCCTGCTCGGCATTGCCGGCGGCGCTGGTCGCCCGCAGTCCGTGCCAGGGATGCCGGTCAAGGGTGGATTGGCCGGGGCAGACGATCTTCGTAAGGGTTTGGAAACGCTCGAGTTCGCTGATGAACGTTTCGAACCGGGCCGGATCAAGAGCGTCCTTTTCGAGGTCGAACAGGGCCGAGAGCGGCCGTCCATCGCCGAGTTGACGGGCATCGACGGCCAGCCGGCTCCCGGCCGCTAACGCCAAAATCTGCTGCCGCGTCCTGCCGGAGGCCGGATCGATCTCGTTCAGTTTAAGCACGAGCCCCTTAAGTTCGTCCCAATGAACGCGGAGCCGTCCCCTCACCTTCTCCAGGTCGCGCGGCTCAGGAAACCTGGCGTTGAGCCGGCGCCGGAGGCCGTCGTAAAAATGGCGTTTACTGGCGTTCTCGCTGTGCAGTTCAAGGCAAAAATCACCCAGGCCGGCTTTGGCCAGCCGGTCTTTGACAACCTGCAGCGCGGCCAGTTTTTCGGCGACGAAGAGGACGGTTTTGCCTTCATTAAGGGCGGTGCCGAGGATGTTGGTGATGGTCTGCGATTTGCCGGTACCGGGCGGCCCCTGGATGACGAG
>JAFAUY010000097.1 GCA_019243005.1 Verrucomicrobiota bacterium
GGCAGCCGCCCGTTTCGACCCCGAGGATGCGCTCCGGCGGCAGCGCGCCGGCCACGGTCAGCAATCGCTGGTCTTCCTTAGTGTAGATGTCGTTGGTGATGACCAACAGGTCGTAACGGTCACGGAGCGCCTTGCAAAGCATCTCCACGAGGGTGGTTTTGCCGGTCCCGACCGGTCCGCCAATCCCTACCCGCAGCGGTGGTTTTGTCTTTATACGCATGAGTGTGAAGCAACGAGTAACGGGTAACGCCCAACGGGTGGCGGGTTCGAAGCTTCGAGTTCGGGGCTCGGAGTTGCCGCTGTGCAATCCGTGGATCCTTTTCTGCGTTCTCTGCATGTTCTGCGGATCCGCCGCGTTTGGCGTGGTCCACGGTGGCAGCGTGTAGGGGTGCGCGGCGGATAATCGTCCTTTTCTATGACTGGTTTCAGCACGGTCCGAGCCCCTCATAATCTGTGTCAATCTGTGTAATCTGTGGATGATTCTTCCTGTGTGCTCTGTGGATCAAGACCGGAAGATGCGTGAATACTGGAGGGCATGCCGCGAGGAGAGGATGCCGAGCAGGGGCGCGAACGAAACGATTTCATCATCCTTAAGCCCCGAGGCGGCATCGATGGTCGCGGCGATTTCCGGTCTCAGGCTGAAAAGGATTTGCTGCCCGGTTGTCTGGCCGAGCGGCACGGATTTGATTGCCGCCATGACCTGATTTTCCATCCAGGCGAAGCAGAACGCGGTGGCCGCCGCGTCGTAGCTCGTTCCGATCGCGACGGCGGCAAAAGCGTATGCGCAGGGAAAGCCGACCGGTTGGAGCGCTCGCAACGCGGCCCGGCGTTCGGGATCGCCCCACGCCAGCCGGTCGATCAGCCGGACCAGCGACCACCCCATTTGTTCGGTCTCGCTCCGCAGTTCCGCGCTTTCGCGGCTGGCCAGATGCCAGGCATTCCAGCCCGCGACGGCCTTTAAATCGCCGCCGGCGCACCACCCGGCATGGAACCGTTTCAGCAAAGGCAGTTCGGCGCGGCCGACCACTTCACGCAAGCCATCCCGGATCCAGTCCTGGGCGGACGCCACATCCGTGACCAAACCGTGCTCGACGGCCGCCTCCAGCCCGGAGGAGTAGCTGAAAGCGCCGACGGGCAACGCCGGTGACGCCAGTTGGAGCAGGGCGGCGAGCTCAGGGATGGCGAGGCGGAGGGCGGGAGGAGGCAGCGGAGGGTGGTTCATCAAGGTGCGCCTGTCCGTGCGCATGATGCGTATGCGCATGCGTATGCAGCGGCATGGAGGACGCTGCCTGGGCGTGCTCGTCGTAAAGCCGTTGGGCCAGAGCGTAATCTTCGGCGAACGTTTCCTCGCCTCCGTGCCGGTGACCGCCGCCGTATGCGCCCGTTTCAGGCTCAAAAGGTTCGTTACGTTCCTCGATGCGCGTTCCCAACCCGACCAGCATATCCCGCAGCACCGGATCTGCTTCCAGACGGAGGTAGTCAGGGCCGACCTCAACCGGCGTGTGCCGGTTTCCCAAGTGGTAGGCGGCCCTGGTCAAGGTCAGGTGATCCGGAGCGGTCACCACCAGAACGGCTTGCGGCGCGGCTTCCACGCGGATCAGGCGGCCATCGTCAGTTTGCAGCAGGGTGCCGGGCCTGAGCACCGTGCCGCGCGGCAGCAGGATCGCGAGTTCAGCACCAGTGTCGAGGGTGACGAGTTGGCGCGGTTTCCGGCGCTCATCGTACGCGAGTTTCACGACGTACGCCGGCGCCGCGCCCGGCGGCGCCACGTTCAGCACGGTGTTGGTTCGGAGCATCTCAGTTCAAAACAGAAAATAACGTTGGGCCAAAGGGAGGACCGCCGCGGGTTCGCAGCTTAACAGCTGGCCGTCAGCTTCCACCCGGTACGTTTCCGGGTCGACCCTGATTTTCGGCGTGTACGCATTGTGCACCAGGTCAGCCTTGCGCAGTTGGCGGACGTTGCGTACGGCACTCAGCCGGCGCTGGAGATTGAACCGGTCGGCAATGCTCTGATCCGCAGCCGCCTGGGATACAAACGTCAGGGAAGTCTCGCTTCGGGCACGACCATGGGAACCGAACATTTCGCGATAATGAACGGGCTGGGGCGTCGGGATGGAGGCGTTCGGATCCCCCATCTGCGCGCTGGCGATCATGCCCCCTTTAATGATCAGCACGGGTTTAACGCCGAAAAACGCGGGTTGCCACAGCACCAGGTCCGCCCACTTCCCGACCTCAATGGAACCTACCTCGTGGGCAATACCGTGGGTGAGCGCGGGATTGATCGTGTACTTGGCGAGATAACGTTTTACGCGCTGGTTATCATGGCGGGACGGGTCGCTTTCGAGGCTGCCGCGTTGTGCCTTCATCTTGTGAGCCGTTTGCCACGTGCGAATGATGACTTCACCCACGCGTCCCATGGCTTGCGAGTCGCTCGACATCATCGAAATGGCGCCCAGGTCGTGAAGGATATCCTCGGCCGCGATGGTTTCCCGGCGGATCCGGGACTCGGCAAACGCGACGTCTTCGGCGATGGCAGGGTCCAGGTGGTGGCACACCATCAGCATGTCGAGGTGTTCATCGAGCGTATTGACGGTGAATGGCCGGGTCGGGTTGGTCGAGGAGGGAAGCACGTTCGGTTCGCCGCATACTTTAATGATGTCCGGGGCGTGTCCGCCGCCGGCGCCTTCCGTGTGAAAAGAATGGATGGTCCGGCCTTTGAACGCCGCGATCGTGGTTTCGACAAACCCGGATTCATTAAGCGTGTCGGTGTGAATCGCGACCTGGGTATCGGTCTCGTCGGCCACCGTCAGGCAGCAATCGATCGCGGCCGGCGTCGTTCCCCAGTCCTCGTGCAGCTTCAAACCGATCGCTCCGGCGTCGATCTGTTCCCGCAAGGCTTCCGGCCGGCTGGCGTTGCCTTTGCCGAGAAAGCCCAGGTTTATCGAATAGTTTTCGGCCGCCTGGAGCATCCGTTCGAGATGCCACGGTCCCGGCGTACAGGTCGTGGCAAACGTTCCGGTTGCGGGGCCCGTGCCGCCGCCGATCATGGTGGTGATGCCGGACGTGAGTGCCTCTTCGATCTGCTGCGGGCAGATGAAATGAATGTGCGAATCGATACCGCCCGCCGTGACGATCAGGTGTTCGCCCGCGATTACTTCCGTCCCTGGCCCGATGACCAGCGTCACCCCGGGCTGGATGTCCGGGTTACCTGCCTTGCCGATCCCGGCGATGCGCCCGTCCTTGATGCCCAGATCGGCTTTCACAATGCCCCAGTGATCCAGCACGACCACGTTGGTAATCACCGTGTCGACCGCTTCCCGGCTCGCACGTTGTGACTGGCCCATGCCGTCCCGGATGACCTTGCCGCCCCCGAATTTGACTTCTTCACCGTAAATGGTGTGGTCGTGTTCGATTTCGATAAACAGGCCGGTGTCGGCAAGGCGTACCCGGTCACCGGCGGTGGGACCGAACATCTCGGCGTAAGCGTGACGTGAAATTTTCATGACGGGCGAGCGTCCTCCTAGCCCGCAACAATCACGCCAAAGCCGAAGCGACGCGCCCATTGCGGGCTAGAAAGCTCTTAAACAGACGCTGCGCGTCCCTTTAAGAGCCGGGTTTTAAATCTATGAATCGAAACAAACGGTTTTTAAACTCTCTTCTCCAAAAAGCAGCGGAGTTTCCCGGCGTAGCCGGAAAATTCCGCTGTCAGAGCCTGCATCGCTCACAAATCCCTGGGGATTGTTGAGGGATTTATCAGCGATGCAGGCTGGCGGTATCAAGGCCTCCCATGACCTTGGCGTTGAATCCGTAAACCTTCCGGTCGCCCGCCAGGCTGACGAGTACGACCGTACGCTCCTGTCCCGGCTCAAACCGGACGGCGGTACCCGCGGCGATGTTGAGCCGGAACCCCCGCGCGCGTTCCCGATCGAAGCGCAAAGCCTCGTTCACCTCGTAAAAGTGAAAATGGGAACCGACCTGGATGGGCCGGTCGCCGGTGTTGCTGACCGTGAGCGTGATCGTCTCACGGCCCGCGTTAAGTTCGATGTCGCCGTTTTCGGTCAGGATTTCACCCGGGATCATGCGGCTTTGCAGGGGTTTAAGGGATTGGGTGGTGGACGGTGACGAGTTTTGTCCCGTCCGGAAAGGTTGCTTCGATCTGGATTTCGGTGATCATTTCCGGGACGCCGTCCATGACCTGGTCGCGCCGGAGCAACGTCGTGCCGTAGTGCATCAACTCGGCCACGGATTTGCCTTCCCGGGCCGCTTCGAGCAGCGCGGCGCTCAGGTAAGCGACGGCTTCCGGGTAGTTAAGCTGGAGGCCGCGCGCCAACCGGCGTTCGGCCAGGAGCCCGGCCGTGAAAATCAGGAGTTTATCCTTTTCGCGCGGGGTAAGGTTCATGGGTGAAGGGCAGTGGCGGCAGGTCAGTTCAGGTCAGGTTGCCCAGAGGCGCAACGGTCTGGCGGGCAGGTTATGCACCAGCGGCCGGAGCCTGGTCCACCATTCGATCATGGCCGTGCGCAGAACTTCCATGTTGTCCGCCAGGGCGCGGACGAGGAGGAGATTACCGGGAAATTGGGTCACGCCTGCACGGAGCCTGCCGCCGAAC
Source organism: Verrucomicrobiota bacterium (assembly GCA_019243005.1). GTDB lineage: Bacteria > Verrucomicrobiota > Verrucomicrobiia > Chthoniobacterales > JAFAMB01 > JAFBAP01. Next base: position 4,608 of record JAFAUY010000097.1, read on the forward strand.
GGCAGCAGGGGTGCCAGGGCTTCGGCGCAACGGGCGTCGCAGGCGGGGCCGCTGGCCCACAGGGTGCCGAGTACGCGCCG
>JAFAUY010000226.1 GCA_019243005.1 Verrucomicrobiota bacterium
GCCGATGTCCTGGAACGCGACCGTCGCATCCGCATTGTAGGTGTAAGGCTCGGTTACCTGGGAATTGCCGCGCACGTCTACCGTGTCCCTTTGGTCGAAGACGATCCGGGCGGTCGAAACATTTATCCTGCGATCGGCCAGTCCCGCCTGCACATCTGCGTTTTGAACCGTCAGCCCCCGGTACTTCACCTGCCGTGCATCCAGCGTCACTCCAGCGGTCGAGGCGAGTGCATCCGCCAGGTTTCCGTTCGCGGTGGCGTTGACCCCGACCGAGCCGGACAAACCCTCAGGTTGGCCGAATTGTTTCAGGGCCGGGTTAAACGCGCTCAGATTCGTGAGCTGAACCTGGCCCGTCAAGGTGAACGGCCGCGGATCGTTTACCTGCACATTACCGGCAAGATCCACGGTGTTTCCCGGAGCGAAGGCCAAATGGCAGCTTTGAAGCCGGACCTGATTGTCGGCCAGGGCCGAGGCAAGCTGCAACGTTTGCACGGTAACGCCCCGGTACTGGATTTGGTCTCCCGTGGCCTGGAACTGGCCTCCGAGATGGTTGGTATCGCCGCGGCCGGAAAAGGTTGCCTGGAGGGTGCCGGTCAAACCTTCCGGTTGTTTAAACGCCTTCAGGAACGGGTTGAAGTTCTCCAGCTTCGGCAGGGACACCTGCCCAAAGGCCTGGTAGGGGTAGGGAGCGCTCAGGCCGGCCTTGCCGTTCAGGTCAATGTGATTGGCTGCGTCGAGCTGGACGCGGGCGGATTCCACGGTGGCCTGGTCTCCCTCCAACTGCACGTTGGCGTTGATGGCCTGCAGCGTGGCCCCTTCGTACGTGACCTGGTCACCATACAACCGGACGGCTCCGCGGGGCTTAAGCTCATGGACGGCAATGTGGCCGTCCAATCCCAGCGCGCCGGTGTAAAGCCTGGTTTTGAGAAAATCAGCCGCCGACGCCACCGCCAGGTTTAGTTCGGCGTCCACCTGCTTGGGGTCAAACGGCGCTCCGGCCGCCGGCAACCGGGTTTGTGCGTTCAGGTCGATCCGGCTTTGCCCCGCGCGCACGGTCGCTTCCACCCGGGCCTCATCGCTCCCCGGCAGAACCACGTTTGCCGTGACGGACGGCACCTGCACCAGGTCGAAATTCGCATTCCGGACGTCCGTCAGGACAATCGCCTGAAAGGAGGTCCACAGGTCCGGTTGCAACGGCAGCCGGCCTGCGGCGAAGACGTGCGCGGCGGTGCCGGGTACCGCCAAACCCCGTGCCGCCAGGTCCTGAACCCTGGCCCCAACGGCAGCCTGCCAGGCACCCGCGTGCAGCCCGATCGAGCCGGTTGCCGCGAGCTTCCCGCGCACGTCGGGCACATAGAGCTCCGGCTGCGGCGCCGCCATCGCCAGACCTGCATCCAGGTCAAGTTGCGCGAGGAAGTCGTCCAGGTCGTTCGGCAGTCGATAAGTGCCCGCGACTTGCACCGCGTTCGGGCCGGAACGCACGCTGACCTGGTTGATCCGACCGGCGCCGCCATGGAATTCCGTGTCGACCCCGACGGCTTGCACCTCGTAGGTCTGGTATTTGAGATTTTCAACCCGGGTCCGGAGCAGGCCGCTCCAGGTGTTTGGATGGGCGATGTCACCGTTCAGTTGCGCCTCCGTGCCGCTCACGGCGCCCGTGACGGGCAGTTTGACGACCGATTGCAGCCTGCTCAGATCAAGCCGGCCGATCCGGAGGCTGACGGCGGAAGGTTCGGTAAGATCACCTTGATTAATGGCGGCGTGCAGTTGCAGGGGAGCATCCAGGGCGGTTCCGTCCAGGTCCGTCCCGAAGATCCCGTCCGCCGACCGGCTGACATCCAACGCGAGCCGCCCCACGTTAACGAGTGGCGCGAGGTTAAGGCCGGTGATCTCCAGTACCCCGTTCCGGTTGGTCAGGCCGGCCTGCGCATTGGTCCAGTGACCCACGCCGGGCACCGTAACTTCCTGCCAGCCGAGGTTCCCGGGCTGATTCTGGCGCAGGTGCAGGAACAAGTCCCTCACCTGCACGTCGCCGGCGCTCTGATGCATCGTCAGGTTAAAGTGGTCGATATCCACCTGTTCCGGGATCACCGCCGGAAATTTGAGGGGGCCACCCGCCTTTTTCGGCTGCGGCGGCGTCTGGCGGATGACCACGTCCACGTCTTGCAAACTGACCAGCTGCACCGTGTGCGCCCAGTCCTTGTGCAAGGCCGCGATGAGGTTGTAACGTAACGCCACCGTTTTTGCCTGCAGCCGTTCTACAGGGAAATCCTGGTTTTCCGGCATGGGGCTGACGGACACGTCCTGGAGGGTGAGGCTTGAAAAGGTCGAGGCTTGGACCCTATAGGAGAGGGAGATTTTGGCAGCACCGGCAAAATGCTCACCCACGAATTGCATAAGGGAAGAAAGCAGTGGCTGAAGCAACGGAACCTGGAGCAGGAAAACCAGGGCCAATGCGCCGAGATCGTAGAGAATTACCGGGCGTCGTTTGCTTTTGTTTTCAGCCATGCTGCGGCGATGTGCGATTTTCTTAACGTGATTTGACCGTCAGATGATCCAATCCGCCACGACCAACAACCCTGCGCGAGTCTCGCCACAGAAGCCGTCTCTGATCAAGCGACGATTTCACATTTTTGTGCGCAGCCTGAAACGGGCCGCCAATCGCTACAACGCCGTTAACGGCGAGCAATGCGCCGCCTCCTTCGCCTACTACGCGTTTTTCTCGTTGTTTCCGCTGATCCTGCTGGCCGTGGCGATCGGAACCTTCTTCGTACGGGACCCGTTGGAAACCGCCGAAGGAATCGTCAAGCAACTCGAGATGTACACCCCGCTTCAGCAGCATGACCGGGCCCTGCTGCTCGATACGGTACTTAACGTTTTAAACAACGGGTGGCGAGCCGGGTTACTCAGCATGTGCGCATTGCTTTGGGGTTCGTTACGTTTTTTTCAGGCGTTGGTGATCGGCATCAACCGCGCGTGGAGACAGCCGGATTACGATTGGTGGCGGCTGCCGCTCAAGAACCTGTTGATGACGGTCATCTTTGTGGTGGCACTGGTGCTCGGCGTCTTGACGCCCGCCATTTTTGACCACCTTAAAACGTGGTGGCCGGCCTTGAACCTGGACGTGGGCTTAAACCTCACCGCCACGCTCTTTCCTGCCGTCTTGTTGTACCTGGGGATTCTGACCATCTTCCGGCTTGCGCCACGCCATCGATCGCGTCTGCGGCACATCTGGATGCCCGCTTTGATCACGACCATCCTGTTAAAGTTCAGCCAGGTTGCCCTCACGTGGTACCTGAACACCTTTAATTCCAACGCGGTTTACGGCGTGTTCGGGTCACTCATGGGGCTGTTACTCTGGATCTATGTGTCGGGAGTGATCATGATTTTTGGAGGCTGTTTGTGCGCCACCGGCCACGCGATCGTGCATTTTCGGGTCGGCCGGCCTCGTTTCGTGCGCTGGATCATACGGCCACGGCGATCGGGCGGGCACGGCGACAGAGTTCAAACGATCACACGGCGGCCACAGCAAGGAACAGAGGCACACGGCGCCACGTCGGAACCCGGCGACCACGGCGCATCCACAGGTAAAACAGATCATCCGCAGAACACGCAGAGAACGCAGAAAGAGATCCATCCACAGATTACGCAGATTAACACAGATTAAGGGACGGTCCGGCAGCGTCTGGCCTTCTTCATCTGTGGCATTCGTGGCATTTTACTCAGTATTCAAAAGTAGAACGGGATGCCGGCTTCCTCGAAGGCTTTTTTGTTCTCGGCGAAATACTTGTTTCCCAGCGCGTCGAAGCCGCCGGTTTCCTTGAACCGCTTCAGGAAAGCATTGACCTGATTGCGTAATTCGTCATCGCCTTTCCGGAGGCCGATGGCCCATTCTTCCAACTGGAAAGGCTGGAGTAACGCTTTGGTGGTGTCGGGGAATTTTTTCGAGTGCTGGAAGATCGAGATCTGATCGTAGATCATGGCGTCGGCTTTGCCTTGCGAAACCTCCGTCGCGCAGGCCGCGTCGTCGTTGAAGACGAGGATCCTGGCGTTCTTGAAATGCGTCAGCGCATAAATGTGACCGGTGGTCGCTTTCTTCACTGCGACCCTGACGTTTGGCTGATCAACATCCGCGATTGATTGGATACGGGAATCTTTATGCACCAGGAGCGCCAGCCCCATTTTGAGGTACGGATCACTGAAGTCGATCGATTTGGCCCGTTCGGGTGTCTCCGTGAGCGAAGAGATGATGAGGTTGATCTTGCCCGTTTTCAGCGAAGGGATCAGCCCGTCAAACGGGAGGTTCTCGATTCGGACGGGCCGCTGGAGGTAGTCGCCCAGAGCTTTGGCCAGGTCCGGGCTGATGCCTGCAGGTTTGCCGGCGGCATCCAACATTTCAAAGGGAGGAAAGCTAAGCTCCATCCCGATGACGAGTTCGGCCGGCGGCTCAGCGCGGGCGGAGGCGACCAGCAGCAACAGGCACCAGCTCAGCAGGCGGACGATCGTGTTCACAGGAACTCTTAACCCGGGTACTCGAACGGGCGCAAGCCGTCGCGGACGACGCAAGGGGTTACCTCGTCCGGCGCTTTACATCCGCTCCGTCCGGCGTTATCCGACGTGCGTGCTGGAAGTCCGGGACCTTTCGATCAACTTCCGTACCCGCACGGTCGAGACCAGGGCGGTGGACGGGGTAAGCTTCCGGGTGGAGTCCGGAGAAACCGTGGCCGTCGTCGGCGAGAGCGGGAGCGGCAAGAGCGTCACGGCTCTGGCGCTGACCCGCCTGTTGCCGCAGCCCCCGGCCGTTTACCGATCCGGCGGCATCTTTCTGAACGGCGAACCGGTGCTGGAGATGGCGCCGCGCCGGTTGCGCCAAATCCGCGGCGGGCAAATCGCCTACGTCTTCCAGGAGCCTTCCACCAGTTTGAACCCGGTCCTCACGGTGGGGCGGCAGTTGGCCGAAAACATCCGGCTACACCGGCCCGACGTGCGGAATCTGCGGGCCGAGGCGACTCACTGGCTTGAGCAGGTCGGGATTGCGGAACCGGCCAAGCGGATCGCCGCCTACCCGTTCCAACTCAGCGGCGGCATGCAACAGCGCGTGATGATCGCCATGGCCTTGAGCGGGCGTCCTCAGCTGTTGGTTGCCGACGAGCCGACGACGGCGTTGGATGTGACCGTCCAGAAACAGATTCTCGATTTGTTTCGCGATTTGAAGGCGAAGTTCAGCATGTCGATCCTGCTTATCACGCACAACTTCGGCATCGTCCACGGCTTGGCCGACCGCGTTGTGGTGATGTGGCGCGGCCGGGTGGTGGAACAGGGTTGCACCGGCCGCGTGCTCAGAGAGCCTGCGCACCCGTACACGCGGGCCCTGATTGACTGCGTTCCGCGCCTCGGGGCACACCTCCGCCGGCTCAAGGTCGTCGACTATGACGGCTTGGAACCCACGCCTCCTTCCCGGTAACGGCGCGCCACGCCGACGTACTTCTGCGCCAGCGAATAAATGCCGGCCACCTCACGTTCGGTCAGCTCCCGGATTACCCGGGCCGGGCTGCCCAGCACCAGGGAGCGCGGCGCGATCTGGGTTCCCTTCAGGACCAATGCACACGCCCCGATGATGCACTCCGTGCCGATCACCGCACCATCCATCACGCACGCCCCCATGCCGACCAGCACATGGTCTTCAACGGTGCAGGCGTGCAGGATCGCGCGATGCCCGCAATTTACCCCGTTGCCGATCCGGAGCGCGTAGTCATCCGCCACGTGGAGCACGCACCCGTCCTGGAGGTTGGTTTCCGTGCCGATGTCAATGCGGTTGATGTCGGCGCGCACCACGGCCTGATACCAGACGCTCGATCGGGCGCCGAGCGTGACTGCGCCGATCAGGGTCGCACCGGGAGCAACGTAAGCGGATGGATCAATCACCGGCCTTTGGGACAAGTACCGGTCGAGTCGTTGCCAGACAGGCGGGTGCTCCTGTTCCATACCCCAAAGAATAATGCATTGACACAAAGAAACGAATGTTGTGATAACGACCGGCAAATCGAGCGCCCGCCCGCTTTTTACGCCTGCAGGTCGAGTTCAACGATGCAGGCAGGCGGCCGGTACCGACACATTCCATGAACAAAGTAGAGTTAGTGCAAGCGGTCCAGAAACAGCTTGGAAGCGAGACCAGCAGGGCCGCAGCGGAACGCGCGGTCGCCGCGGTGGTGCAGGCCATCAAAACCGGCGTCAAGAAAGATAAATTGGTACAGTTGGTCGGATTCGGGACCTTCCGGATTGTCGAGCGCAAGGCCCGTAAAGGCGTTCACCCGAAAACGCTCCAGCCGATGAAAATCCCTAAATCAAAAACGGTCAAGTTCGTCCCGGCAAAGGATTTCAGGACCAGGGTTTAAATGGAATGCCACAAGTGCCACAAATTAGGGATCAGCATTAGTGGCATTCGTCGCGTTTCACCCGCCACTGACCATCGGCGATGCCTGGCACCATCTATTCTTCTGCAGAAATCCAGGAATTGGAGCGAAACGCCTTTGCCGCGGGTGTAAACAATGAGGAGCTGATGCGGAAGGCCGGCGCGGGCGTGGCCGGAAAGATCCTGGCCGAGGAGCGTTCGCCCGGGGTTTGCATCGTCTTTGCCGGTAAAGGTAACAACGGGGGTGATGCCTTTGTAGCGGCCCTGCACCTGCACGCGGCGGGCTGGCAGATCCGGGTCCGTCTTCTTGCGCCGGTTGATGCCCTCTCACCCACGGCGGCCAAGCCGTGGCACGATCTTGCCCCCAAAGCGCTACTGCAGCCCGAGCCGATCACCTCGCTGCCGCCCCAAACGCGAGTGATCCTGCTGGACGGAATCCTCGGCGTAGGCGCCCGGGCACCTTTGCATGGTGACGCGCAACACCTGGTCGGAGAACTCAACCGCCTGCGCGAGCGGTTCAGCGCCCGCGTGTACGCGATCGACATCCCCACCGGCGTCACCGATGAGGCCGTCGATAAAGGGAGCGTGCGCGCCGACGTGACCCTGACGATCACGTTTCCCAAGACGGCGCTCGTGCGCGATGATGCGACCGATTTTGTCGGCCGGATCGATGTGGTTGATTTGCCGGAGCTCGTCCAACGAGCTGATCCCGAGGCAGCTCGCCATCGCCCCCTGGTCTCCGTTCCGGAAAACCTTCGCGAGCTGGCCCCGTTGCGCCACTTCGAATCGCATAAAGGAAACTACGGCCGCGTCGGCATCGTCGCCGGGTCCCGAGACTACCCGGGTGCCGCCCGGCTGTGCGCCACGGCGGCGGCCCGGGCCGGAGCCGGGCTCATTTACCTGTACGTGTTACCGGAGGCGCATCCGTTGATGGCAGTCAGTTTGCCTCCCGAAATCATCATCAAAACCGTGGAAACTTACGCTTCGGTCGTCCATGAGCGACTCGATGCCGTCGGCCTCGGTCCCGGTCTCGGGCATGAACGGGGAACGGAACTGCTTGACCTGATCCAGAATTTTCCGGGGCCCATGGTGGTGGATGCCGATGGGTTGAACCTCATCGCACGGGAAAGGCTTGATCCCCGCAGTCTGGCGCACCCGCGACTTTTCACACCCCATCCCGGGGAAATGGCGCGGCTTTGGCCGACGGAAGGAAAAACGCGCGCCGAGATCGTTCAGGAATACGTGCGCGAAATGCCGGTGACTCTGTTGCTCAAGGGGGCGCGGACCGTGATCGGTCAGTCCGGCAAAGCGCTCGCTTATAACAGTACCGGCACCGCGGGCCAGGCCACGGGCGGTTCCGGGGATGTATTAACCGGCGTATGCACCGCCTTGCTGGGACGCAAACTCACCCCCTACGACGCCGCTCGTCTGGGCGCGTGGCTCTGTGGCCGGGCTTCCGAACTGGCCATCGGGGAGCAATCGGAGGAATCGATGCTGCCGACCGATACCATCGCTTTCCTTGGGTGCGCTTACCAGGATCTGCGGGGGCAGAGGCGGTAGAGTTCGGAGTGCGGCGTGCCATCATGAGGGCTGGATGCCGGCGTCAAGGCGTTAGGCTTGGGATTTGTGGACCGCTTTCTCCTTGCCTGCGTGGCCCGTGGAAAGATTGGACCCGATTCTACGACGACTCCCCGAACGCCGAACCTTACTCATTCGAGGTATTTCGCCAACCGCTCGCGCAATTCCGCCCGCGCCCGGAACAGGATGCTTTTGACCGCCGGGACGGTTGTACCCATTACCCGGGCGATCTCCTCGTAAGGCATTTCCTCGTAGCGTCGCAGCACGATGGCCATCCGTTGTGCTTCCGGCAGTTCCTGGATGGCGGTCTGGATGGCCTTCTGCAACTCCTCCTCCAGCAGCACCCGGTCGGGTTCGCGTTCGGCGCGCTCGGCCGGTTCCGGCGAGTCTTCTCCCTGATCGGCAAAGTGCTTGCGCCGCCGGAGTTCATTGAAGACCAGGTTCCGGGTAATGCGGAATAACCAGGTCGTGAACTTGGCGGTCGGCTGGTACCGGGCCGCCGACCGCCATACGCGGATGAATACCTGTTGAGCCAGGTCTTCGGCTTCGGCATCCGAACCGAGGAGCTTGCTGATGGTGTTGATGACCCGGCTTTGGTGAGCTTCCACCAGCAAACGAAACGCTTCCATGTCGCCGTCGCGGATGCGAGCCATCCACTCGATCTCTGGCTCGGGCGTAGAAGGAGAAAACATGGAGGCTTCGACCACTTTCAGGCGGAGACTCATCTTACTGCTTAGAACCCGGCGTAAACCAAAGAGTTGCTAAGTGACGAAACGTTTGTCGGTGGAAACCTGGCGGGATCCTGGTCATGGCAGCGTTGGACGCGTGAAGCGGTCAGGTTATTGCAAATGGCCGGGGGCGCAACTTGGCCCGTTCGGGTGACTTGCCCGGTATACAATCTTATGGCAGCCTGCGCTCGTGAAAAGTTTCACAAAGGGACTGCCCGTTCCCGCACCTCTCAAGCCGATTCACGAAAAAGTTGCCGCCGGTGAACGCATCACTGAAGAAGAAGCCTGCAGCCTTTTCCGCAGCAAGGACCTCAACGCGCTCGGGCGCATTGCCAACCTGGTGCGTGAACGCAAAAACGGAAATCGTGCCACTTACATCCTTAACCGGTACATCAATTACTCCAACCTCTGTATCCTGGCATGCCAGTTCTGCGCTTTTGGGGCCCGGAAACGCGATCCGCACGCATTTGAGCTGGCCATCCCGGAGATTCTTAACTCGGTCAAAACCGCGTTGGGCCACGGAATCACGGAAATTCATATGGTCGGCGGGCTGCACCCGACGTTGAAAGGGGACTGGTACCTTGAACTGCTGCACGGCATGCGGGCCCTGGATCCGGCGCTCCATATCAAGGCTTTTACCGCGATCGAGATTCGCCACCTCGCGCAGCGCATCTTCAGGGAACCGATCCAAACCACCCTCCTTCGCCTCCGGGAGGCCGGGCTCAACTCGCTTACCGGCGGTGGGGCGGAGATTTTCGACGAAGGGGTACGAGATCAAATCTGCCGTGGAAAGGAGAGCGCCGAAGAATGGAAGGACGTGCATCGTATCTGGCATCGCCTGGGCGAACGCAGCACCTGCACCATGTTGTTCGGCCATATTGAGACCATCGAACAACGGGTGGATCACCTGCGTCAGCTTCGCGCGTTACAGGATGAAACGGGCGGCTTCACCGGCTTTGTGCCTTTCGCGTTCGTGCCTCAAACCACCGAACTCGCCCACATCAAGGCGGCGACCGCGTTCGACCAGTTGCGCACGCTCGCGGTGAGTCGAGTTTACCTCGACAATTTCGACCACATCACCGGGTATTGGGTTGCGATGACCTTGCCGTTGGCCCAGGTCTCACTCAGCTACGGCGTGGATGACCTGCACGGGACTTTGATGGAAGAAAAAATCTTCCATATGGCCGGCGCCCTGACGCCTCAGCAGCAAACCGTGGCATCTCTGGAGCGCACCATCCGCGAGGCCGGCCGCGAGCCGGTGCAACGGGACAGCTATTACCGGCCGATCCGTTCGGCTACCTTTTCCAGCCGGTCTGCCGCGTTGCAGGTGGAACCCGCTTCGTTCTAGCCCGCGCACGGGCAAGCCGCAGGGGCGGAAGACGGCCCGGCACGGCCGCGGCCGCGGCTGGGGCTAGGTTCGGTTCGTCGAGCCGTTCCTCCTGAATCGGGCGTAGGCAAAATTTGCCCAGGCAATTTTTGCCAGGCGGTCGGAGGCGCGTCGGGCAGTTAAATTTTGCCTACCTCCCGCCCGGCAAACCGCCCGCGCGGCCCGGCATGCGGGCAGAGTTCCCTCGGGAAAACATAGTTTTTTCTAATAATTCTTGAGCTGGCACACCCCCTGCTTCACGGCTTGGCACGCAATTACCTTAGTCAATGAGTGCCGCTCCAACCCTTTCAGCTTCAGCCAGATCGATTTCGAATAACGAGCCCGCTTCGGTCAGATTCGATGAACGTGATTTTCAAGCCCTTGTGGAAAAACATTTGCCGCTGGTCCGCTCCATCGTCGAACGGATGAAGCGCAAGCTGCCGCAACGGATTGAGACCGAAGAACTCTTCAGCGTGGGGGTAACCGGGCTCGTCGCCGCCGCGCGTAACTATCGGGCTTCCCAGGTAGGTAGTTTCAGCGGCTACGCCTCGACCCGGATTCGGGGGGCGATTCTGGACGAGTTACGCCGGATGGATTGGATGAGCCGTGGCAGCCGGTCAAAAGCCAAGCGTCTTGGGTCGGCCATCTCCCGCCTGGAACAGGAGCAAGGCGGAACGGTTCATCAGGAAGCACTCTGCGCTGAAATGCAGATGAGCGAAGAAGAGCTGCAGGAACTGATGGACGAAATGCGCCCGCTGCGGATCGTCTCGCTCGATTCTCCGGATGAACAAGGAGAAATGGATGACCAGTCGCTGCACGAGGTTATCGCCGATGATTGCTCGGTTTCGGCTTACGATATGGTCGAGCGCAAAGAGATCATCGCGCTGCTCGCGGAGCGTATCACCCAGTTGCCGGAGATTCCGAAAAAGGTGCTGGCCATGTATTACTACGAGAATCTGCGCCTGGCCGACATTGCGGCTTGTTTCGGCTTGACCGAATCGCGGATCTGCCAAATCCACACCCAGGCGGTCAGCCAGCTGCGGATCTACATGCAGGGCATTCTTAGCTGACCTGCTCGACCCAGAATTTTCCAGCCGTGAACCCCGTGGACTCGATCTTGGACTGGGATGAATTGGTTTCGGCGTTAAGGGACGAACTGCAGGAAAAAGGCGGCCTCATCCGCCTTTTAAACCAGCAAACGGAAACACTGTACCGGCGCGATCACGTTGAAAATGAACGCTTGGAAGACCAGATCCGGAATCAAATCCGGCTCGCAACCCGGTGTCGACAAGCGCGTGATCTAATCCTTCGGCAGACGGCCGCAAGGCTAGATCTGCCGGACGACACACCCGCAGGTGAAATCCTGGGACGTTTTCCTGAATACGTGCAACCCTTGCTCGACGCATTATTCCTGGAAGTTGACCGCTTGAGTGGGCGGCTTGAAGAGCGACTTCGACAGAATCAACAGCTGAAAGAGCGTTTTATGGTCGAGATCGCACCGGCCACTTAACACAAGAGGTCTACGCGATGACCCGGATCAACCAACCAGAGTGAAATGCCGTTGTTTGAAAACGTCTATTTGAACGAAGGAAACGACCAGGATGTTAATTCTATCACGCAAAGTTAACGAAGGGATCGTTATTGGCGACTCGATCCACATCAAGGTGACCCGCATCGACGGCGACGCCGTCAAAATCGGGATTGAGGCGCCTAAGGACATTCCCATTTTCCGTACCGAAATTTACCAGGGCCAGGGTCAAACCCACCGCCCGGACCGTAGTGAGCGTTCAGACCGTACCGGCCGATCGGACCGGACCGCGCGACCCGCGCTCTCCAAGCGAACCGCGCTTGATCCCATCGAGATCAAACTTAAGACAGCCTGACCGAGGGGCCGAAGGTGCCACGATCGGACTTGCCAAGCGGGCCGGACTGCGTTGATTGGGATCTGCTCGCGAGCCGATGTGGCGGAATGGCAGACGCAACGGACTTAAAATCCGTTGACCCGAAAGGGTCGTGCGGGTTCGAGTCCCGCCATCGGCAGGGAGGAGAATTTCCTTGAGGGTCGCTGTTAAAGCGGCTTGCCCTCAGGAGAGAAACGCTTTGCTTTCCTACGCCGACCTGGAGTTTCCAAAGGTGCAGCGCCGTGCGTCGCGGTGCCCGACGTGTGACCGGTTACAGGGGGCGCCGTTTCAGTGCAGGGTCCCGGGCCTTTCAGTAACCTTCGCGCTGCCGGCGACGTCCCCTTCTTTTGAAGGCCTGCTCTCATCCCTCTCTCCCGGCAGACCTTCCGTTCAGGTTGCCCGCCGGTCGAGCGGCCGGCGGGCCTGTTCGGATCGGGTTGTCGGCCATGGCCGCCATGGGCTATGGTTATGGGCGGTTTTTTCCTCCCATGGACCCCACCAATCCTGCAGACCCAGCGGTTCCCGGTGAGCGCGCCGGACCGGACGAAGAGGGAGCCGTTGACGCTTATCACGAACGTGGCGCGATCGCGGCGGAGCGAGGCGATCTGGCTGAAGCTGAGCAATTTTATGAGAAAGCGCTCTTGCTCAGTGAGCGGCTCGGTGACGGCCGCGGCATGGCCCTCGCGTACCATCAGCTCGGTAACCTTGCCCTGGAACGGGGCGACTGGACCGGGGCTGAGCGCTGGTGCATGCGTGCGCTCGACGCCGATCAAAGGCTCGGCAATGAGCGCGGCGTCGCCCTGACGCATTACCAGCTCGGAAGGCTTGCCCAGGGGCGGCGCGACTTCAACGTGGCCGATCACTCCTATCGGCAGTGCCTGGAGCTTATCGAGCGGCTCGGTGATGAACATGGCGCGGCGCTTACCTATTACCAGTTAGGTTTCTGCGCCCAGGAGCAACATGATTTGTCGGCGGCCGAGCGTTGGTACGACCGGGCGCGGGAACTCGAGGAAAAACTCGGGGAGGAACACGGTGCGTCGCTCACGTATTACCAGTTGGGCCTGGTCGCCCAGGAGCGCCATGACTTCGAGGCGGCGGAGGGGTGGTACCGGAAGGCTCTCGAGGTCAACGAAAAGCTCGGCGACGAACACGCCGCGGCGAGCGCTTATGGCCAGCTGGGCGTCGTGGCGGCGCTCCAGCAACGGTTCGGCGAGGCGGGCCGGTGGCTGCTGAAAGCGTTGGCCGGTTTTCAGAACGATCCGGAGGGCATCGAAATGACCACCCGCAATTTTATCCGTTGCGTTTGCCTGGCACCTTTGGACGATCAACGGCAGTTGCGGGACCTGTGGAAGGCGGCGAGCCTGCCTACCCTCCTCGAGAACGATCCGGATCCTCCGGCCTAGCCCGCAAACGTCCTTTATTTCGGAACGTAATTTTGGCAAACCGTATAACTCTACCGCGCTATGCCGCTCGACGCCCAACGGTTAAAAGTTGATCAGGGAGATATCACCCGGCTGGCGGTTGATGCGATCGTCAATGCGGCCAATTCTTCGCTGCTGGGCGGCGGGGGCGTCGACGGCGCCATTCATCGCGCAGCTGGCCCGGAGTTGCTGGAAGAGTGCCGTCGCCTCAACGGATGCCCCACGGGTGAAGCGAGGATTACTCGAGGGTACCGGTTGCCGGCCAGGTACGTCATCCATACCGTCGGCCCGGTCTGGCAGGGTGGCCGCCGTGGTGAGCCTGAATTGCTGGCGGCCTGTTACCGAAACTCGTTGCGGCTGGCCGTCGAGCATGGCATCAGGACCCTGGCGTTCCCGGCCATCAGTTGCGGCGTCTACGGCTACCCGCTGGCGGCTGCGACCGCGATCGCGACGCGCGAAACCGCGGCCTTTCTCGAGGCCGAACCTTCGATTGCGCAGGTCACTTTCGTCGCTTTCAGCCCGGAAATCGCGCAAGCTTATAAACAGGCCCTGGCGGCCCTCGGGTTGGCGTCGTGAGTGGACGGGGCCGGGTTGAGATGGGCGCAGCACCCATCATCATCGACACTGACCCGGGGCAAGACGATGCCATCGCCATCCTGTTTGCGCTGGCCGCCCCCGAACGGCTCGACGTCCGCGCACTCACGACCGTGGCGGGCAATGTTCCGCTTGCTTTGACTTCCCGAAATGCTCGGATCGTGCTCGATCATGCCGGCCGCCCGGACGTGCCGGTCTACGCCGGATGCCCGGGACCGCTGGTACGACCTTTGGTCACGGCTGAGCACGTCCATGGAAAGAGCGGCCTGGAAGGTGTTTCGCTTCACGAGCCAGGCACTGAACTGGCGAAGGGCCACGCGGTGGATTTCCTGATCAACACGCTTCGTGATGCTCCGGAACGCAACGTGACGCTTTGCGCCCTGGGCCCGTTGACGAATCTTGCGGCCGCACTGATTCAGGCACCGGACATCAAGCGAGGGATCAAAAGTATCGTCCTGATGGGTGGTGCCTGTTTCAGACCCGGGAATGTCACTCCGGCCGCGGAGTTCAACATTTATGTCGATCCGCACGCGGCCAGCGTCGTAATCAACAGCGGGGCGCCGATTACCGTCCTGCCCCTTGACGCCAGCCATCAGGTTTTAAGTACCCCGGCTCGCATTGAACGCATTGGGAACATCGGCAACAAGGCCGGCAAACTGGTCGCGGCGATCCTGGCGCACGCCGGCCACGAGGCCGAAAACCTCGAAACTGACGGCGGCCCGCTGCATGACCCCTGCGTGATCGGCTATCTGCTCAAGCCCGAATTGTTCTCCGGACGGCACGTCAACGTTGAGGTCGAAACCGGGTGTGGTCTTACCCTTGGTGAAACGGTCGTCGACTGGTACCGGGTCACGCGACGCCCGGCCAATGCGCTATGGATCAACGAGGTTGATGCAAACGGGTTCTATTCGCTCCTGATTGAAACGTTGGCCCGGTTACCGTAAGTAAATGTACCCGCCCGTTTGCGCAGCGCCGCCCTACATCGCCAGTGTATCCACCTCGCCATGCTGAAACGGGACCGCAGCGGTTATATCCTTCAACTCCTCTGCGGATTGCCGAGGGATGGCCTTCAGCTCGGCAGCAGCCGGCATACGTCGCAAAACGTCCTTAACCATCAACGCGGCCAACAGCCAGCGCAGGCGCGCGTCACAGCCGGCCGGGTGCTCCAGCCGGACCAGGTAATGCACGGGACGCTGCTGCCCGTTAGTGCCAGGCGCATTTGCCCGCACTTCAAAATAAGTTTCCTCCATGGTGCACCCCCCGAGGGAGATCAAGACTCAGCGCTGTCCTTTTTTATGCTGTCAATGTACCTGCAATGTACTCCGTAAAAAGAGAGACAAGGAGGCGCACCAAAAGTTTAAAAATTTTCTATAAATCTGGTGCGACACCCTGGCGCAGAGCAGGAACTGGCCTGCGACGGTCATAAGGCGTCACCGTCGCGCACGGCAAGTGCCAGTTCCACCTTATCCGTGATCACCGCTTCGACCCTCTTCTCGGTCAGGCACCTTTCCAACGCGCTTCTTTCATTAACCGTCCATACCCAGATCGGAAGGCCGTGGACGAGCTTCCCCGGGAAGGCTCCAAGCTGAAGATGCTTCCAGTGTGCAGCGACGAAGTCAGCCTTCAGCTGGCGTATGCCGGTGAGCCGGCGGGACGGCTCATCCGCGGTCCTCAATCGGCTGCGCGATGAAGGTTTGGCCAGGAGAATGCCGCACCGGACTTCCGGAAAGCAGGCTTTGAGCGTTTTGATCGATCCCGGATGGAAGGAGGTAATCACGAACCGGTCAGGCGAGGTGCGCTTGAGAAGATAGTTGACGGTGGCGACTTCATAACCTTCCTCTTTCAGTTCCAGATCCAGGCCGATCCTGCCGGAAATGACCTCGAGCAACTCATCCAGGGTAGGGATTTCGTAGCCCAGAGCCCTCCCTTTTTTTCTAACCTCGGACGACGTGCAACGGGCAATGGCGGCGCGCCCTACCGTTAGATCGTGATGGATAAGGTAGCAGCCGTCGGCCGTTCTCCGCAGGTCACACTCAACCAGATCGGCCCCGAGCCGGATCGCAGCCTCAAACGCGGCGATCGTATTCTCATAAGCCGTCCCGGTCGCGCCGCGGTGCGCGACGATCAATCCTGGTCCCGTGGTCCGCATCGTTCCTACCCGGCCGCGGGCAATTTGGCGTTACCGCTGAAGCCCGGTCTATTCACCTGTCCTCTGATTTGCGCGGCGCGAGTAGGGAACGACGTAAGGGCCCTCGGGGATTACGGCGACGGCGTGATCATTGCTCGCGGCCACACTCTCCAGCACCGCGGCCGGCACGGACTCGATCCGTGTGACCCCGGTGAGCGCGTGTTGCGCCGTATCCAGGCCGGTGCTGTAGAGCTGGAGGGTACCGATCGCCATCGGCTTTAGCTGCATTTGCGTCTGCCATTCATCAATGGCGGCGTGCGTCTTGGGCAGGATACGCCGGAGAAACTCGTCGGGCCCGAGCTCGATCAGCTGGCGCTGAGATTCGATGAACTCGGCGGAGCCGAGGCCTTCGGAACATTCGGAAGCGATGATCAATCGCCCGCCCGGTTCCAGGATGTCGATTGGCCCGACCATGCCCTTGATCGTCTGGTAATAGGTTTTGTCCAGGGGATAACCGGCGGCGCTGGTCACCACGGTATGAAATCGGCGCGTTGTCGGGACTTCCGAATAGCGGCGCACGAAGTCGACGGCGACGGCATGGCTGGAGACAACCTCGCCGAAGTTGACGAACGAAAGCCGGCGTTGTTCGTCGATGACCGTGTTCAGCGCGAGCGCACCTCCCAGCAGGCGTACGACCTCGAGCTGTTCTTCGTGCAGCGGGTTGCCCGTGAAGTTGCAGTTGGCCGCATGAGGATCGGCCATGAAGCGGGCGTTGTGAAGGGTGGTGATGGTCTCGGCATGGGCGAGCCCGGGCGCGATCACCTTGCGCCCACCCGAGTAGCCGGCCATAAAATGGGGTTCGACCAGACCGGTCGCGATTTTGAGATCGGCTTCTACAAATCGTTTGTCGAGACGCACGACCGTGCCTCGGGTTTTTGTAGTGCCGAGCAGGGCGTGATCTTCATCCCGCGTGGCGTAATGATTTTCGACCGGCACCGTGCGCAGCACCCAGGGATCGCCGATAAGTTCCTCCAGCTCAGCTCCCACGTTGGGCCGGTGCAGGCCCGTTGCCACCACCACACGGATGTTCCGGGCCGGAATGCCCGCCCGGATCAAGGTTTCGATCAACGGGCGTAGAAACAGACGGTTCGGTACGGGACGGGTGATGTCGCAGACGGCGATGGCGGCGCTGCGCGCGGCGCGCGCCAGTTCGGCCAGGGGCGCCGTGCCGGCCGGTTCCTGAAGGGCGCTCCAGACGGCGGCCTGAGGATCGGGGAGCACCGGCATGGGCGGTTTGCGCAGGGTCGTAACGTGCAGGTCTTCCGGCAGCTCCACCGGCAACTTGCCGCGACCGTAATTCAGTTCCAATTGCATTGGTTGCCTCTGGCTATGATCGATCGTTCCACTCTTACCGGTTTCGAACGTTTTGCCGTCCCCGCCAGCCTCACTCACTCTTCAGCGCTCGCCGGTGGCCACTGACCACCGCTCCGGCATCCGGCTCGAGGGAAAAGAAATCCAGGACCGAGCCGATCGCCAGGAACGTTACCAGGCCGAAAGCAACGTGAAAATCCATTAACGTCACCCTACCCGGTGAGCCGCCCCGCAAAAGGATGGCAAGGCGCAGCGCGATCGCACCCGCGGCAACGCCCATCCCCATGGTCATTTGTTGTACCATGCTGTAAAAGGTCGTCGTCGGGCTCATCTGCGCCGGCGGAATGTCCGCGAACCCGAGCGTGTTGAGGGCCGTGAACTGCAAAGACCGGCAAAGGCCTCCGACAAAGAGCACCACGACGATCACCGCCGTCGGCGTTCCCGGCGACAGTAAGGAACAGGCGAACAACGATACTGCCGTCAACATCCCATTCACGAGCAACACCTTCCGGAACCCGAACCGCCGGATCACCGGGGTGGTGACGGTCTTCATCCCGAGGTTACCGGCAAACACGGCCAGCACCAACAGGCCCGAGGTGAACGCGTCCATGCCGAAGCCGACCTGGAACATCAGCGGTAAAAGGAACGGTATGACGCTGATGGCGATTCGAAACAGAGAGCCGCCCCAAATGGTGACCGCGAAAGTGCGCAGTTGCAGGGACGAGAAATTAAGCAGCGGGGTCGGATGCCGCCGGAAATGCCGTACGGCCAACGCGCCCGTCACGATGCTGGCAGTGAGATACAAGAACATGATCGACCAGTGCATCGCCGGTTGTCCGACCAGCTCGAGACTGTACATCAGCGTGGTGCAGGAAACGCCGCTCAGCACAAACCCGGTCCAATCGAACGGATGCACCCCGGCGCCGCGCTCGTTGGAAATCAACACCGCCGTGAGCGCCATGCCGAGCAGCCCGAGGGGTACGTTAAGGAAGAAGATCCAGCGCCAGGAGGCGTACGTCGTAATAAAGCCGCCCACGGGAGGGCCCAGGACCGGCGCCACCAGACCCGGCCAGGTAATGTAGGATATGGAGCGCATGAGGTCTTTCTTTTCGGTGGTGCGCAACACCACCAGCCGGCCCACCGGCACCATCATGGCGCCCCCGATGCCCTGCAGCACCCTGGCCGCGATGAATTCCCATAATCCAGTGCTGAGCCCGCACAGGATCGATGAAAGGGTAAAGAGGCCGATGGCGCCGCCGAAGACGGTACGGGCTCCAAACCGGTCGGCCACCCATCCGCTCATCGGGATAAAAACGGCGAGCACGAGCATGTAGGCGGTCATCCCGACGTTGAGTTCGACCGGCCCGGTTTTAAATGATTGGGCCATGTGCGGCAACGCCGTCGCGATTACGGTCCCGTCAAGGTTCTCCATGAAAAATGCGCCTGCCACCAGCAGCGCAACCAGTACCGAGTGCCGAGCAGAAACAGACATTTGCGGGGTCTTTAGGGTAACGAGTAACGCATAACGCGTAACGGGTAGCGGGTAAACCGCGATACGTTACGGGTTCTCGATCGTGAGTCACGCGTTGCCCGTCACTCGTTTCGAACGTCATCCACCTTTGGTTCCGAAACGAGCCGGGCTCGCCCGGGGAGAGAGATCCTTTGTTTCGGAACGCATTTTGGCAAACGGTATAGTATGGATGAGAAAGTCAAATGGGGCGTATTGGGCGTCGCCAATATCGGCATGAAAAAAGTCATTCCCGCCATGCAGCGCGGTCGCTTAACGGAGGTGATTGGGATCGCGTCGCGGGATTTCGAGCGGGCCCGGCAGGCCGCGGGACGGTTAGGCATCCCTAAGGCGTACGGATCTTATGAAGACCTCCTGGCCGATCCCGAGATCGAAGCCATTTACAATCCGCTCCCCAATCATCTGCACGTTCCCTGGTCGATCAAAGCGGCGGAAGCGGGGAAACACGTTCTTTGCGAAAAGCCGATCAGCCTCACGGTCGAGGAGGCCCTCGCGCTGCTGAAAACCCGCGATCGGACGGGTGTGAAGATCGAGGAGGCATTCATGGTCCGCACGCATCCGCAATGGGAGAAAACCCTTGAACTGGTCCGGACCGGCCGGATCGGCAAGCTCCGCTCCGTCATGGGCTACTTCAGCTACCATAACCGCGATCCGAGGAATATACGCAACATCCTGGCATACGGGGGTGGCGCGCTGATGGATATCGGCTGCTACCTTGTCTACGCGGCGCGCCTCCTCTTTGCAGAGGAACCCGCGCGGGTAAGCGCGGTGATCGAGGCGGATCCGGAACTGCAGACCGACGCGATGACCTCCGGAATCCTCGACTTTCCTTCCGGGCAGGCCGTGTTTACTTGTGGTACGCAAACCGTACCCTACCAGCGGGTGCAGATCCTGGGTGACCGGGGCCGCATCGAGGTGGAAATACCGTTCAATGCGCCGCCGGACCGGCCCTGCCGGGTATTTGTGGATAACGGCGCCGATCCCTCCGGGCGCAGTGCCGAGATCCTGGAATTTGCCGTTTGTGATCAGTACACCATCCAGGCTGATCTCTTTTCAAAGAGTATACGGCAGGGATCGGAGCTGCCGGTACCCCTTGAGGGATCGGTGAAAAACATGGCGGTGATCGAAGCGATTTTCCGGTCAGCTAAATCCGGCCAATGGGAGCAGCCGTCAGTGAACGATCGGTAATCATTCCGGCCACGACGAAGTTGGCACCGGGCGTAGCCTGCCCTGTAAAAGGGCCAACGGCATTCAGACGGCGCTCGGAACGGCGTGATCCGCGCAGCGAGGGATCCGGGCCCGCTCGCGGACCGCCCGGCGGCTCTCCAGAAACTGCCCCAGGAGCGCGGGAAGAGTTCTGAGCAGGATCATCGTATCCAGCGTCAGCGACATGGCCCGGGTATAAAACAGGTCCATCTGGATCATTTCGGTGAAGGTGGTCCTGTTCTTACCGTTGACTTGCCAGTAGCCGGTAAGGCCGGGAAGCGCCTGCACGCGCGCCCTTTGCCAGGGTTCATAAGCCTGAAATTCCCGCAGCGTGCAGGGACGCGGGCCGACCAGGCTCATCTCGCCATGCAGCACGTTAAAGAGTTGAGGCAACTCATCAACCCCCAGCGCCCGCAGGATGCGGCCCCCGCGAATGATCCGCGGATCGGCCGCGTCCAGTTTGGTCATCGGGCGGTTTGTCTGCATCAGCTGTTCCAAATGCCGTTCGTGGCACAAGGTTTCGGCGTCGACCTTCATGGTTCTGAATTTGCGGATCAGGAAACGCCTGCCGCGGAAACCAACGCGCTCCTGGTAAAAGAAAATGGGTCCCGGGCTCACCACCTTGATCCAGAGCGCGATCCCGATCATGACGGGCAACCAGCCGGGCAGGCTGAGCACGATGCAGGTGATATCAAGGATTCGCTTCCAGCGAGGGACGGTTCGGCCGGGCGCCTCGGTATCGGCGGGAACAAACAGGTCAGAACGGGTCTTGGCGGTGTTCATGGGTAGGCTTAACGACCGCGCCCACACGCCGTTTATAACGCTGGGCTGAACCGCCAGGGATGGTAAAAATACCATAAATCATTAGAAATAACTCGATTCTCACCGGACGCCTCTGCGCAGCCCGGTTCGCAACGGATGCGGATAAGGGTAACGTTCCCAGCCCGGTTTAGGGCCCAGAACGTAATCGCGATTTTCCTTTACGTAGTCTTCAACCTTTTGGCCGTTGCCGCATTCATCGGGCGTGTACTGATCCAAACTGATCTTCGATGCGCCTTCGCCCGTATTGTTCCAGAGGTAGACCGGGTCGGTGTAGTAGCCCGAACCGTCTCTCGGCACTGACGGGTAGCTGTACCCGCCGGCGCCCTTCCAGCTTTGGCCGATCTGGCGGGCCGCAGGGTATCGCGTTTGGCACGGGATCTGGCCTCGGCGGTTGATCGAAAACACGGCAAACTGGAGCCCGGTTTTCCAAGGGATCGCCGGAAAATCATTGCCCGTGATGACGCCCGTTCCGCCTCGCGCAAGAAACCAGCTCTGCAGGTTGAGCGGGTATCCGGGCCCGCTCGCAGTGTAGATAAACTTATTGTCGTAAATTTCCCAATGCCGGGCACCGCCCAGGGAGGTTTCCTGGCCGTGGCTCCCGAGGGCGGCATTGTCGAAGGTGCAATGCCGCATCACCACGCGCGAATTGTCGTCGAAGTTCGTGCAGGCGATTTGCGCGTTTTTAAAGGTGCAATCTTCGACGTAGGTATTTGCCGTGCCGGTCCGGTCATCCTTGCCCATCGTCGATGGGGAGTTCCAGGACCTTTCGAGGCTGCGCGGGACGAAGCTGATCCCGTGCAAGCCGCCGCTATCGCCGACGAAGTAACAGTTCCAGATCACGCCCCCATTAGTGTCCCACTCGATGGCGTAGCGGTAGCCGGTGCGAAAAGAGCAATCATGCAGGAGGATCGGTTTGCCTTTTTGATTTTCGGCCGGCAGGGTTTTCAGGCTGAAGACGTACACGTTGCTGGGCATGGAGATAAACTCGCAATCGCTGATTTCGGTGTTTCCTCCCGGCGCCTCGAAAACCAGGAGCGCATCGCTGGAACGATTTTCGTTGTTGATCCTGGTCGTTTCTCTCGATGCGCCCTTCAGGTGAATGAATTTTGAGATTTTCAGCTGGCCGGTCCAGGTAAACGTTCCGGCGGGGATCTCGATGGTCGCCCCGTCCCGCGCCGTCAAGATCGCGGAGTTCACGTCGCCCTGGGACCCGTTGGTTCGGTACGTATTGCTACCTGCCCTGGTGTACGCAGACGTTATTGGGGGCCCTGACAGCAGCACTGCCAAGACCAGGATGGCGGCGATTTCGGTTTTCATAGATCGGCGTTCGCATCAGCCTTGCCCGAAGTTAATCCTTACGCCAAGGCTTGAATTTCTTCCGGCTCTAATCATGAATGAAAGGAAAAAAGACCAAGTCATGAAATTTCGGCTTTTCGTCGACGGAATGGTGGCCGCCGCACTTTTTGCGTGCCCTCCATTTTGCCTCGCCCGCGGTGGCGGAGGCCACTATGTGCAGCCCTTTGGTGGCCCGTCCTACCCGGGCTATTCTTCGAGCGCGTATTCCTATGACTCCGCTCCTTACCCCTATACGCCGACCCCGGAACAGTGGGAAGTCGCCAAGAAACGGGTGAAAACTTACTACGCGGCAATCCGTAAAGGCCGCCGGCCCGCCCGGCACCGCTACATCGCCGTCGAAACGCTGCGTCCGACGAAGAAACAGACCCAGGAGTACCTGAAAAGACGGCTGGCCGCGAAAGGGGCACAGGATCAGAAGGCCGTGGACACAGGGCAACTTCGATGCGTGATGGTATTCGACACCCAGAAACAACAGTTCGTCGGCTCCAAGTGCTATCTGGTCGACCGTTTGCCCAGCGCAGGCACGGTAACGCAATTCGAGTCCATCGGCGCCGAGTACGTCGGTCAGCTTTAGAGGGCGTGTGAGAACGGGGGCGATGAGGTGATCCCAACCTGGGCTCTCACACGCCCTCTTAGAAAGTGTGTGAGGGGCAAGGGTCGATCCATGGCCAAGTCTCTCGGCTCTCACACACTTTCTAGGGACAATTCCTACTTACCTTAGGGAGAACGCTACCAACCATACCGGGTTTTGCCCCGTTGCCGCTTCGGGGCAATAGCTCTATTAAAAGCAGCGGACATGGAACCCGTGGAATTTGATTCGCAATCTGGAACCGACCCAGGCAAATCCATTTCCAGCCCTGGCCGCAGCGAAGGTTTGCTTCGCCTTGCCGCCGAGCTGCACCCTGATCCTCATCGCCGGGACCGTCGAAAATGGTCTTGCCTCCGGGAAAAGCTGGAGTCGATCAAAGCCCGCTACACAGAAGCTTCCCGGTGTGTCCGGATTTTGAGCCGATACGTTGAATAGCATCAAGCGACCTGCAAAACCGCTGGTTTTCGGTCTGGCAGGGCTGAGCGTTTCGGCGTGGAATCACGCACGGTTTCCTGGCGGATACGCCGGGAGGGTGCTCCGGTGTCTCACTCAACAGACGGCTTCATCCAGCTTCGCCACCTCGTTATTGAAGCAGGTGGGGCACAGGCCGTGGGTGAAGTGCGCACCCGTGCGGTGGCCCATGTAAGTCTCGACGCGCTCCCAATAATCGTGGTCCTGACGCACCTTGTGGCAGCAGCAGCAGATTGGAATCAATTCCTGTAATTGCCCGATCTCCCGGGTGAAGCGCAGGATCCGCTCGGCCACGCGCAGCCGCATCTGGATGGTGGCGCGGTGAAGCGG
>JAFAUY010000245.1 GCA_019243005.1 Verrucomicrobiota bacterium
TGGCGGCTTCAGATTGGGATTGAGCGTGGTGATCGTAAGGGGAGGAGCGGTTCCGGAAGTGAGCGACGCGCCGGGGTTGTCGACGGACACATTCTGAACCGTTACGAAGGGTTGGAACGGCGAATTGCCGCCAGGAAAGATGTTGTCGAGGAGACCCATGCGCGTGAGGAATCTGCCGCCGCCGGCGCGGAACACTGTTTTGGGAGTGAATTGATAGGCAATTCCGAGGCGCGGCTGAAACTGGTTCGTTACGTGGACATACCACTTTGACAAATTAGGCGCGAACAGGCCTGTGCAGGGCGCGCCGTCACACAGATTGGAGCCCGTAGCCGCTGCCAACACTCTCCCATTGGCGGAGCTGGGGAAGTTGCTAAAGCCGGGGATCACGACCCCGTTGTACGGATTGCCGGTTCCGAGAATCACGTTTCCGGAAGAATTGAGCTGTACAGCCTGAGCGGGGTTGTAGAGATTGCCGTCGAAATAATCGGCGTTGCCCCACAGCGGGTAGAAGGGCACCGTGGTGGTCTCGCGAACGCCGTAGTCGATGTGCAACTTGGGCGTCACCTTCCACGAATCCTGCGCGAACGACTCATACATTTGGCCGCGCCAAATCGTGTAAGCGCGCGGCCCAATCTCTGTATAGCTATCCGCTACCCCCAGCGCCAGGTTTGCCAGACCGACGCCGGAAGTTCGACCTGTGCCGGTATCGGTGAACGTGAACGTTCCGTTCTGGTTATTGCTGCCGCCCGGAACCGTGTTGACGTTGATCTGATCTTCGTCGTTTTCGCCGGAATATTCGAAATAGAAGCCGAATTTGAAAGTGTGATTGCCCCACACTTTGGTCAAACTGTCCGAGGCGGTGTAGATCGGGCCAGAGGAATGCGACGGATACGGACCGCCAGCCAGTCCATAGAAAGTGGGCACGTTGACGGTGGGGATTTTTCCGGAGACGTCTTTGGCTCCGAAGAGGAAGGGATAATTAATCCCGAGCGAGCTTCGATTGAAGCCCGGCAACGAGGTGTTTACGGGAATGTAAACGTCATCGAGGCTGACCGTGGCACGGGCTTCGTTGACCGTGGTGGGGTTGATGGTCCAGGTCCAGGCGAGAGTGTTCGTCTGGTTAGGGCGATTGAAGTATTTGCCCGTGAGACCGGATCCCTGGTCGAAGGGCTGGTACTCGAGATACGTAAAATCAGTGCGGCGCCACTCGATGTGATGGTTTTCCGTCGGCAGGATGTCCCCATTCAGGGTTCCCTTGCGCTGGTTAATAGGATGCGCCGCCTGGGCGATCCAGTTTTGCGTGCCTTGCGCATAGCCGGGAGTGGGACCAGGATAAGCGTTCAGAATGGCGATGCCGTTCGGACTGAGGCGGCTCGGTGGAATCACGTTCATTTGACCGTTGTAGGAGAACGGCACGCAAGTCGGAGCGCCGGGCTTGGGGCAGGTGCCGGGATCGTAGATAACGGTTCCGGTCTTGTACCAGGGATTAGGGGAAAGAAACTCACTAAAGTTGCCTTGCCTCATCAGCGTGGTGGGGACAGCCTGGCTTTGCGTGTCCGCAAAACGGTAGCGCGTCCACTCTTCGCCGACGAACCAGAAGAATTTTTGGCGCCATTTGGTCCACATACCGGGTACCGCGACCGGACCGCCGACGGCAAAGCCGAAATCGTTATAACGGAACGGCGAAGCGAAACTGGTAGCCGTGGTCAGATTGCGCTGCCAGGTGTTGGCGTTCATGGCGGAATTCCGGAAATATTCGGAAAGGTCACCGTGGAAATCGGTGGTGCCGCTCTTCGTAACAATTCGTATCTGGCCGCCGGCCGAGCGTCCGTATTCGGCCGCGTAATCGGCCGTTAGCACTTGAATCTCCTGGGTGGCGTCGACGTTTGGCACCGCGATGCCGGTGCCGTTGGCGCGCGTGCGGACCGCCGGGGCACCGTCCATCGTGATCAACGTGTCATTCGTCCTCGACCCGTTGATGGCGTAACCTCCGTTGGTCAAGCTGAAGTTGAAGTCGCCGGCGGTTGAGCCGCTGCGGATACCAGGAATCAGCGAGGCCATGAAGATCGGGTTACGGCCATTCAATTC
>JAFAUY010000281.1 GCA_019243005.1 Verrucomicrobiota bacterium
AGCGGCGGGTCGCCGAGCTCGTGATCTCGGGAATGAGCAACCAGGCCGTTGCTACGACCCTGTTTCTCAGCAAGCGTACCGTCGATACCCATCTGGGCCGGATTTATCGCAAGCTCGGCATCGCCAGCCGCACCCGGCTCAAGGAAGCACTGGCCGGCCTGGGCGGCTGTGGCCACCAGGCGACGCTCGGCGAAGGCCAGGTCAGCTAGCGGCAGGTGATCATCCAGCGAACGGCTGATAAGGTAGCGTTAACGCGGTTACCGATCACCTGACTGCGGCCCCGCCAGTGATCGGCAACCGCACTTCTATGCTGGCCCGTCGGCTGGCCGCGCACTTCTTGGCAATTGCTGTTCACGGGTTAGCGCAACACGTTTTTTCCGTGATATTTTCACGCCGCGGCAACGGCGCCCCCAGTACCGAATGGCGTTGCTTTAAAGCCTTCTGAGGGGCTCTCGCCAGACGGCTGGCTGCCGGACCGGATCTCCGTAGGGGTTTTGGCCAGTGCGTTCTCGCCGGAACTGATGGAGGAGGTCATAGACCGGCCAGCCCGCGGAAGACCAACAAGGCCGGCGACTTCCCCGCCCGCAAGCCCGGTGAGCCCAGCGTCACCAGAGTTACCCGCAGAATCGAGTTCCACCTGCTCCGTCCCTGGCAGGTGACCTAAAAGCATGGCCATTGCCCTCAGTACCCGAGATACCCGGCCAGCGCGGCTATCCGCTCGTAACCGGCCGACGTGATGTGCCATTCCGGGTCGACGAGGCCGGAATCCGGCAGCGCGACTGGCCGCAACGCCGGGTCGGCGAAGAACTTCCAGTCTCCGTCCTTTCGCCGGGGCCCGCTCCGGCCTCTGGCGAAGGGCCAGTTCTCGGTGTGCATCATGTGCGCGATGAGGAGATCACTTGATTCGAGCCGCAGCCAGCTCAGGATACGCGGCAGCCAGGTACGCGGTGCGCTGAGCAAGTCCTCGGCCCGGACTCGCATCCACCGATCACGGGGTAGCGGCTCGAGCGCCCGGATAATCCTGAGGTGACATGAATGCCAGTTCGTCATATTGTACGCGGGCAACAGGCCGGCATTTCTGCAGGCCGAGCGAAAGGAAATCTCGGGTGGTGCGTCCCGTAGCCAGACTTCCGACGCTTCGTCCATGGACCGCCGCCAGGTAACCGGATGCCGCGTCAGATGCAGGAACCGCGAGTCCGGATAGGCGGAAACGCAGCTGGCTAGCGCCTGGTCGCTGTAGCAGATTTCCGGGGTCTTCTCTATGGCAATCTGCGGGCTGATCAGTCGCCGCAGGTAATCCAGGACGTCCGCGGACGACCATGGCCGGTGATCGAACAGCCACTCAAGTGAGCGCGATACCGCATCCTCCTCCTGGCTGCCCTCGTGCAGCTGTGCGATGGCGCGCGCGAGGCCGCTCAGCCGGGAGCCTCGGAAAAGAGCAGCGTTCCGGGCCGCCGGCTCCACCTGCCGCATAGCTGGCTCACGCGCGCAGAATTCTATCAGCTCCCCGACTGTAGGCGTCAGGAACAGCAGTGTCTCCGGAAATCCGAAAAGCCTTGGATGTCCTGAGAGCAGGGCTATCGAAACGGTAGAGTAGGACCGGGACGGCGAGAGCAAGAAAACTGGACCTGCCATTACATCTGGCTGGTTGGTACCGGAATAATCCGGTATCTCAGAAACCATGTTACCGTCGCCTCGATGGAACCGCAGAACCCCGCAGGACCGGCTGATTGTCCAGAAGTACCGGGTGACGCCGCATGGCCGGTATGCTCTGCAGTATTGTGTTGCGTGATCGAGATGTCAAGGTGCGATACGCTAAGCTTAGTTACGGCTTCCCGGCGGCCGAGATGACTTACAGTAGCTCCATAATACGTATTCTGGCCCGGCACCGATACGTACTGGCGCCGCGATGAGAGCTGGCTAAGTATCTTGTAAGCATCGGGCTGCTCCGATTGAGCATTGCCTTACTGGCCAGGATCATGACACGTTAGGGTGCAGACCCCGCTAGACCGCCGCCCTGGCGGAGCGTACTGAATCCACGGGCCCTGGGCTGGGATGATCGATGCACAACCATAATCACGGGATTGGCTCCGATCCGATTGATAAAAGCGTCCTGCGCGACTATGTCCCCGCGGCCAGGCCGCCGTCAGGCAACGGAGCCGATCACGGGCCCGGCCAGATGGAAGCCGGGGATAAGCGGTTCGCCGGTCATCATTTCGCCCGGGCCGTGCGCCTGCACCGGCTGTTCCGCCACGGCAGCAAGCTGATGATCGTCCCGCTCGACCATTCGGTCACGGACGGCCCGATCGCCCGGCGGGGCATGAGCATCGATCAGCTGGCGGGAGACCTGGCCGCGAGTAAGGTCGATGCGGTCGTGCTGCACAAGGGCAGCCTACGGCACGTCAGACCCGCCCTTTTCCGCGCCATGTCGTTGATCGTCC
>JAFAUY010000346.1 GCA_019243005.1 Verrucomicrobiota bacterium
GACGCACTTGGGTATGGCCACCCGGCCCTAAAGTACCGGGCGACTATCAATTGCCTCTCCGGGGCAAAGAGAACCCGCCTCAGAAAGCGGCCAGCCTACTATCAATATTCCCTGCCGGTCAAGGGAAGCAAGCCCGCCTAACTCGCCGTGTCCCGTACCGGGTTTGCTTCCGCAGCTTGGTCCCGCTGAGCTCCGGGAGGCAACGTCTGTTCCACGGCCTTGGGTACCGCCGTCTCGTTCGCAGACGGAAAAGAGTATTCCAGTTTTTCTCCCCCGTGGGCTGCCTTTACCTGAAGAGCAAGCACGCCGACCTGTTCCTCACGGCTCACCTGAAACTCTGCCAGCCGAACACGAGGAATAAAGGTGATGATCCCCGCAAAACTTTCCTCGAGTTCATCTGCCGGAAGGGGTTCTTCCGAAGATTTTTTCTCATCCGAAATCACCACGATTTCGCGCTCGCTGATCAACAGCGCGCCGGCAGGAGCCAGTTCTCTCCGGGATTCGTCGAAAACCGCCGGCCACTGGACGGCGTCCACCAACCGTTGTTCGCCGGGCCAAAAACGCCGGGCCTCGTTCCGTATTTTCAGCGGCCAGGCCTCGAGCATCGAAAGGTCGTTCCGGCGGTCCTGCGCGGGTGCGGCGGTGAGTTTCGGATCGATGCCCGCGAGGATCAGGTCAATGGCTTCGCGATACAAGTCCTCTCCCACGGTCTCGAACCTGACTGCGACCGAGCGCGGCGTGTCGTCTGCAGCAAAGAAAATTCTTAACCGGCACTCCAGGAGAACAGGCGTCAGTTCGAGAAACAGGGTGTCAGTGAAATCGGACTTTTCCAGGGCGACGCCGCCGTCCTCAGCCGTCAAAGCCACGAGCCAACCTGTGTTCGTCACGGCGAGCACGGTTGCCGGCAATTTTTCATCCTCCGTTTGGAAAGCCGGAGCGTACAAGAGCAAACGGGCCGGTTCTCCTGATGGGAAACTTTCTACCAACGCACCGCGAAATGGTTCCGGTGCGTCCGAGACAGAATTGAGTTTGGTCGGGAAGCGGGTGTCGATTTCCATAATTTATGCACCGTTTATGCAGCGAGGCCTCCAGAACATTTGAGTGGCGGGTTCATTTTGCCGATCCCCCTATGAAGGCTGACGACGCCCCGGCAGAAATTCAGAGCTTCCAAAAGCATCGCCCGGATGAGTCAACACTATGCTGAAGCTCCTGTGCAGGTCAAGAGACTCTCAGAAAACGGGTGGTAAAAATACCGGCCTCGGGTTTCAAGTCAGGAACCGGAAAACTCCGCTTGCCGATCACCCATATGTTTGGAATGAAAGTATGACCCGTAGACAATCTTCGCACCGGGCGCCCTCCAAAACCGGAGTCGCGACGCAACCTGCCAAACCTCCGTAATTTACCTCTAAATTTACCTCTAATATGAAACTGTGTGTGGTATCCGAAAGTCTGGGACATCTCTCCTATCAGGACGCGGCGAAGGCCTCGGCCGGCCTCGGCATTGCGGCCCTGGAGATCGGCATGGGCAACTGGTGCGCCGCGCCCCATGCCGACCTGCGGTCTTTGCTGGAGAGCAAGGACGAGCGGCGGAAGTTTCTGTCAGTATTGGAACAGAACGGACTAGCCCTCGCGGCGCTCAACTGCAGCGGCAACCAACTGCACCCGGTCGAAGGCAAACGCCACAGCGAAGTCGTTTATGACACGGTTCGCGTCGCCGAATTGCTGGGCGTCGACTCGATCGTGTTGATGTCGGGCCTCCCGGCCGGCGGGCCGAACGACGTGAGGCCCAATTGGGTCACGTGCGCCTGGCCCCTGGAAAACGGCGAGATGCTTGATTGGCAATGGAACGATCAGTTGCTGCCTTATTGGCAGAAACTGGCCGCCTTCGGCAGGGAACACGGCATAAAGAAGTTCTGCATCGAAATGCATGGCAACCAGCTGGTTTACAACGTTCCGACCCTGCTGAGGTTGCGAAAGGAGATCGGGCCGATCGTCGGGGCAAATCTGGACCCCAGCCACCTTTTCTGGATGGGCGCGGACCCGTTGGCGGCCGTCGATGCGCTTGGCGACGCGATTCATCATGTGCACGCGAAGGATACCTTCCTGAATGAGGCGGTCATGGACCTGACGGGCCGCCTCGAGACCCTCGGACACGGCAACGTCAAGGGCCGGGCGTGGAACTACATTACCCTGGGCTACGGCCACGGCGACCAATGGTGGCGAGCATTTTGTTATCGTCTCCGGCTGAACGGCTACGATGGGTGGTTGTCGATCGAGCACGAGGACATCGTCCTTTCCCGCATGGAAGGCCTGCGTAAATCGGTTGAGCTGCTCAAGCACGCCTTGATCGACGAACCCGGCGATTACGCGATGCCGGCGACCTGAGGGAGGGAGGACCTTCGGGGCGCCGCGGGAGCGGCGGCGGGCTGATGCCGGCCCGTAATGCGGCGCAAAAGCGTCCGCTCAATGTTTGGCCTACCCACCGGGACGGTCCTGGGCTACGGTGTGCGTCTTATGGGAATGTTCCACGACCTCCTAAACAACATTTTCAAGCACGCATCGGCCGGCACCCCTTCGGCCAAGGAGACGGCGGCGCCCGCCGCGTCGACGCCGTCGGCGCCGACGCCCGGACCTTCCGCCCAGCCCGCCCCGGCGGGGGCCGCCGGGTCCGGCGGTGCCGCCCCCGCGGCGACGGCCGACCAAAAATCGGCTCCGCCCCCAGCGGTGCCGGCTTCGGTGGACGTGGGGGCGATCCTGGATGATCTGGCCGCCAAGAACCCGGAAAAACTCGACTGGAAGCACTCCATCGTCGACCTGCTCAAGCTGGTCGGCATGGACAGCAGCCTCGCCGCCCGCAAGAAGCTGGCGGAGGAACTGCACTACGCGGGTGACCCGAACGACTCGGCCCAGATGAACGTCTGGCTGCACAAGGAAGTCCTTAAACAACTGGCCCAAAACGGCGGTAAACTTCCGGCCGGGCTTTTGGACTACTGAGCCGAGCCGATTCCAGCCCAGGTTGCGAAATGTCCAGAGCGGGGTAAGGGGGGGTATGCGCTATAGGGTCAAAGCAGAGTTAAATTATGGGCTAAAGGGGCCCTGCTCTTTTCTCTTCAACGTGGCTGCGCTGCAGAACCGCTTCCAGCACGTCACCGACGAAAGTCTCCATTTGGAGGGAGGCGAGACGCCGACGGAGTTCATGTTCAACGGTGCGCGGTTCCATCGGACCAAGAGCAAGGGACCGAAGCTGCGGCTGGAATACCAAGCCACCGTCGCTCTGGAACCTGAAATCGAAAAGAACCTGGACCTGCCGGTCCGGACCCTGGCGGAATTGCCGGAGGAAGTCCTCGTTTACCTGTTTCCCAGCCGCTACTGCCAGTCGGACAGCCTGCTGCGCTTCGCGCAATCGGAATTCATGGGAAAGCACCTGACCGGCTTTCAGCTGGTGACGCACGTTTGCAATTGGATTTACGAAAAGGTGGCCTACCAGCGGGGGGCAACCACCTCGATCACTTCGGCCTTCGACACGGTGACCGAGCGCCAGGGAGTTTGCCGCGACTTTGCGCACCTGGGCATCGCCTTGTGCCGGGCGCTGGGAATCCCGGCCCGCTTTGTGAGCGCGTACGCCTACGGGCTTAACCCGCCCGATTTCCACGCCGCCTTTGAGGCGTACCTCGGCGATCGTTGGTACATGTTCGATGCGACCCGGCTCTCGCCGCAGTCGAGCTTTGTCAGGGTGGGTATGGGGCGTGATGCGGCCGACACCTCTTTTTGCACGTTTTTTGGTCCGGCGGCATTCGAGGGCATGAAGGTGACCATGGAAACGGACGGGGACGCCAAACCGCAATTTGTTACGCAGCCGATCACGGCTTCGGATTAGCACGGGGACGAATCCCGCCGCCAAAACGGGCGACTGACGGTCTATGAGTTACGCATACAAAATGGAAAACGGCCGGCAACTGCTGGTTGACAATGAGGGGGACCAGACGCGGGTGTCGTTAGGCCAGGGCCAAGGCGGCAGCCAGCAACAAAGCCAGGGCAACACATTCGACACCGGCTCCTGGTCAAAGGCGCCGACGCTCCTGCGCGCCGGTCAGGACTTGATCCTGAAGGTGGAAACCAAAAACGGCCCACGCTACATCCGGGTGCGCGGCGACGATACCCAGCTTTTGAACCATGAACCGGACCTGGGCCAGGCTGAACAACTGGACCTCAGCGAATCCGACCAGCCGGCCGGGATGAAACCGATGGAACCGATGAAGCCCATGAAGCCGATGAGCTGATTGAACCAGACCGGGCGGAGCTTGACAAAATTCCGAGCCCGGGCATTTATCCTCGCGTCGCCCCTGCACGGGATGCGGCAAGGCTCTTGACGTTCGCGATGTTAACGGACGAGCCGCAGTAGCAAACGGAAAAATGAGCCGCTGTCCTCCTTCTCATCGTGACCGGCGAGGGCCACGCCCAGGTGGTCCCTGCATGCGCGCGCGCGGGGGCGACCCCTTATGATCACCGTACAAAATTTAGTTAAGAAATTCGGTCCGAAAACCGCTGTGGCCGGAATTTCTTTTGAAGTTACGAAAGGCGAAGTGCTCGGGTTTCTCGGCCCGAACGGTGCAGGTAAATCGACCA
>JAFAUY010000413.1 GCA_019243005.1 Verrucomicrobiota bacterium
GGAACCCTTGGGACCGGGCGTGTACGGGTCGGTGATGACGGTCAGCCCGTCAGCCTCGAGTCGAAAACTGGCATGAGCATAAAAGGTGATTTTCACTACCGTTCTCCTGGGGTGATGATAGTTACGGCAGGTGTTGGGTGATTCAGCCCGGACGCATCAGGATCCGCACCTGCCCGCCCTGGTGCTGACTGGCGCAGGTGCCGCGTTGCCGGTGTCATTGCCGTTGCGAATTAGGTGCTGGCCACCTTCTCGCCGAGAAAAAGTTCCCAGACTTCCACCATTCCTTCTGTATAATTCGGGAATGCCTTCAGGTGCGGAGATTCCATATGCCGCTCCCAAACCGGCCGGTTAGCCCAGTTTTCGTAGAACATAATTGTGCCGGGATCCTCAATGGAGCGGAACATGTCATAGTTTATGCACCCTTCTTCAGCCAGGGTTGGCTTGATGAGCTTGCGACACTCCTCATAGAGTTTATCTTCGGCGCCACTTTTGGCTTTCAATTTGGCAATGATGGTGAGCTGCGACATGGCCTCCAGCGTGATTGATCCGCCCGAAAGCTGTCAAACAAAAACGCTGCCGGGTAGATCTATCTTCTACGGCTTGCGGAATCGAAGTGATAAGAGAGGTAGTTTACCCTTTTATGGGCGGTCTCCCCTTTGAGCCGCAATCTGCGTAGTCAGCTTCTGCGTCCGCGGATGGCATGATAGATCACCAGGAGAATGATGGCCCCGATCAGCGATGGAAAGAATCCGACCGGCCGCAGGATGCTGTGGACGCCCGGGTGCGTCCAGCCCAACGCCCTTCCGATGAAGTACGCGAGGAAAGAACCGGCGATGCCGATGAGGGCGGTAACCAAGCATCCCCCCGGTTCCCTTCCCGGAACGATAAGCTTGGCCAACGCCCCGACGATCAAGCCGATGATGAGAGCTCCAATTAGGCTAAACACCGCAAAAAGTTTCTAAAAGGTTCAAAGTTGAGGTGGCATCCGGGCGGCACGGCTGCGCGTCGAACATCGCAGCAGGGTCTTTCGCTGGATGCAAGGAAAAATGGGCGGCATCGGCCTACTTCATCCAATCAACCGGGGGGCGGTTAAAGCGGACGCAAACGTCCGCCTTAACTACCCCAACCGCTGAAGCCGCCCGCTCGCTCGCTTGCTTGCTTTCCGTTCGGAAAACGGCTGGCGAGGGTAGACGAGCCGGCCGGTTCACACCCCGACCGATTCCAACGCCTCTTCGGACGCCGTGGTCGTGGGGGTGAACTTGTCGCTGAGCATCCGGTTCACGGCATTCAGGTAAGCACGGGCGCTCGCCTCGATCACGTCGGTGCTGGCGCCTTTGCCGCTGACGAGTCTGCCGTTGCCGAAATCGCATTTTACCGTCACTTCGCCGAGCGCATCTTTGCCGCTGGAAGTCGCGTGGACGTGGTATTCAAGCAGGTGCCCGCGCTGCTCCAGGATGCGATCCACAGCCTTCATCGACGCGTCCACCGCCCCGTTGCCCGGTGCGGAATCCTGCAGAACCTCGTCGCCGCGACGCAACCG
Source organism: Verrucomicrobiota bacterium (assembly GCA_019243005.1). Taxonomy (GTDB): domain Bacteria; phylum Verrucomicrobiota; class Verrucomicrobiia; order Chthoniobacterales; family JAFAMB01; genus JAFBAP01. The sequence goes on from JAFAUY010000413.1 coordinate 1,541, forward strand.
CACGGTGGCGGTCGGAACGGTGTTGGTTCCGGAGGTCACGTTGATGTAATCCAGTTGCCAGGTTTCGGCGGCCACACCCATCGTGTCATCCACCAGTGCGCCCAGATCCTCGTCGTACACGAATTTCTTCTTGTCGCCGACCTCCTTGAACCGGATGAAGATCTGATCGACCTCCGGTTCGCTCAGCCGGTACCCCAAGTGCTCGAGGCGTTTGGCCATCGCGTGACGGCCGCTGTGTTTGGTCAGGGGAAGTTCGGTTTCACCCCAGCCGATTTCCCGCGGGTCCATGATTTCGTAAGTTTCCCGCTTTTTCAGGATACCATCCTGATGAATGCCGGCGCTGTGCGCGAAGGCGTTTTCACCGACGATCGCTTTGCTGCGCGCCACGTAAAGGCCGCTCATCCGGCTGACCAGGCGTGAGGATTTTACGATTTCCTGGGTGTTCACCCCGGTGAAGAAGTCCCCGAAGTAATCGTGCCGCGTTTTCAGGGCCATGACGACCTCTTCAAGGGCGACGTTGCCGGCGCGTTCGCCGATGCCGTTGATCGTGCCCTCAACCTGCCGCGCGCCGGCCTGGATGGCGGCTAGCGAGTTGGCTACCGCCAGGCCCAGGTCGTTGTGACAGTGAACGCTGATCACGGCACCGTCGATGCCGCGGACGTGGTCACGCAAATACCGGATCAGGCCGCCGAACTGTTCCGGGACGGCAAACCCGACGGTGTCCGGGATGTTGATGGTGGTTGCGCCGGCATCGATGGCGGCCTGCACCACCTGGGCCAGGAATTCCGGTTCGGTCCGTGAAGCGTCCTCGGGGGAGAACTCCACGTCGCGGACCAGTGCGCGCGCGCGCGTTACGCCCTCCGTCGCCAGACGAATGATTTCATCGTGCGCCTTGCGCAGCTTGAATTCGCGATGGATTTTGGAGGTCGCCAGGAAGACGTGAATCCGGGCCCGGTCGCCCGCCGGTTTGACGGCGGCGCCCGCCGCGTCGATGTCGTTCGGGTTGCACCGGGCGAGTCCGGCGATGATGGGGCCTTTCACCTCGGTCGCGATCCGGTTTACCGACTCAAAATCCCCTTCGCTGATGACCGGGAAACCGGCCTCGACCACGTCGACGTTGAGCCGCGCCAATTGCCGGGCAATCTCCAGCTTTTCCCGGAGATTCATCGCGGCCCCGGGGCATTGTTCACCATCGCGCAGCGTGGTGTCAAAAATGATAACTTTTTCGGCCATAATTGATTTTTGGTTGGTCCGATGGATGGAAGCCGCAGCCAGAACCGCCTCCATCGTGAACGTTCCTGACCGAAATTAGAGGGTGTGTGAGAACCGGGGCGGTGAGCGTGGGCCAGCCCGGGCTCTCACACACCCTCTAATAATTTAGCGAATGGGAAGAAGAGAATGGTTCGGGGCGCCACTCCCGAGGAGGAGAAGATCCGGAAGCCGGAGCTGAAGGCTCGCGTAGCGCATCGCAGGAAAAGCCTTAGCAGCAAAGGCCAAGGCCGTCAAGTCACACCGCGGTCACGGCGACAGAGTTCACACGGCGACCACGGCGAATGCGCAGAGAAGACGATTCATCCACCGCACAGGCTTACCCTTCTCTTCAATTTATATATCGCGTGATAAGCGCGATATTGACGTTTGGAGCAGATCACGGTTGTTGGTAGTGGATGACGCCGAGGTGGAAATTCCCCAGCGCAGCCGATCAGCGGTCTGCGACCGCCCTCGTCGAGGAGCTGAAGGTCGCGCCGTTTCTGGCTTCATTCCTGGTCCGGGCCGGATTTTCGGAACCGGAGGCGGTCTCCCGCTTCCTTTACCCGCGGCTCAAGCACCTGAGTGACCCGGCGCTTTTGACCGGAATCAAGGAGGCAGCCGGGCGTATTTTTCGCGCCATTGATCAACAGAGGAAAATCGTGTTGTTCGGCGATTATGATGTCGACGGGGTCACCTCAGTTGCGCTGTTGACGCGGGTTCTGCGGGCCTACGGGGTCGAACCCGGACGCTTTCTTCCGCACCGGGTGGGGGAAGGGTATGGCTTGACGCGGGAAGGGGTGCAGCGCTGCCTCGAAGAACATCGTCCGCAGCTTTTAATCGCGCTCGACTGCGGCACCAGTGCGGCTGCGCAGATCGCTGAGTTGCAGGCGGCCGGGGTCGAAGTGATCGTCATTGACCACCACGAGACGAACCATGACGTGCCGCGCTGCGCCGCTTTCGTGAATCCTAAGGATGCTAACGCGGGTCCGTCATTTCGCTACCTCTGCACGGCCGGCATAACGTTTAAGCTTTGTCACGCCCTGCTGAGGGAACGCCGGTTGGCCGGCTTCGATCTGAAGGACTGCCTGGACCTGGTCGCGGTCGGAACCGTGGCTGACCTGGTGCCGCTGGTCGAAGAGAACCGGATCCTGGTGGCCGCTGGCCTGCAGCAGCTCGAATGCACGCGGTGGATCGGGCTGCAGGCATTGAAAGAGGTCGCGGCGGTCCCGGCGGCGATCCGACCGGTCCACGTCGGGTTCCGCCTGGCGCCGCGCCTTAATGCGGCCGGACGCCTCGGGACGGCCCAGGACGCGTTGAACCTGTTGCTCTGCGAGGACCCGATTGAGGCCGGCTGGCTGGCCCGGCGGCTCGACCTCCAGAACCGTGAGCGCCAGAAGATTGAAGAAACGACCCTGCAACAGGCTCTGGAACTCGCCATCGCGGCCGGCGATCCGGCGGAGCGGGCGGCGATCGTGGTGGGTTCGAAAGGCTGGCACCCGGGGGTCGTAGGGATCGTCGCTTCGCGCCTGGCACGCCGGTTTCACCGGCCGGCGCTCGTCATCGGGTTCGGTGAGGATGGCTCCGGTAAAGGCAGCGGCCGCAGCATTTCAGGGTTCTCCCTGGTAAAAGCGCTGGAACAATGTGCCGGACAGCTGACGGCTTACGGCGGCCATGAAATGGCTGCGGGCCTCAGTATGCCTTTTGAAGCCCTGGAGCGTTTCAGCGCGCAGTTCCTCGAGATTGCCCGGGCAAGCCTGGATGATGAGCAACTTCGCCCGGTGCTGAAGGTGGCGTCGACCGTGGACGGTGACGATCTCGAGAACGGCCTCTGGCAGGCTCACGAACTGCTCCAGCCTTTCGGGATCGGCAACCCGCAGCCGCTGCTCTGCCTGCCTGAGGTATGGCCGGCGGAGGAACCGCGCATCATGAAGGCCAAACATCGCCTGTTGAAGTTACGCCACCGCAGCCAGGTTCTGCGGGCCGTCTATTTTAACGGCGCGAAAGACCCGTTGCCGCCGCCACCCTGGGATGTAGCCTTCTACCTGGAAGCGAACGAATACCTGGGCCGGGTCCAGCCGCAGATCCAGGTCGAAGCCATTCGCCGGGCGGAGCCCTGCGGCGAGTGAATGCCACAAATGCCACAAATGAAGAGGCCAGTGCCGAGCGTCGGTTCGTGGCATTTTTCGGCTTGTGGCATTGTTAAGGTATGACCGACCTTCTGGATCAGCCGCTCACGCAGCTTGCGTGGTACACCGCAGTCAAGAGCAAGAGCGCGCCGGTCGAACGCCTCGGCATCCGCACCTGGCGCGATTTGCTCGAGCATTACCCGCGCCGGCTTGAAGATCGGACCCGGTTTGCCCGCTTCCCCAACGGCGCGACCTCGCAGCCGGTCTGCCTCCGGGGGATAGTCAGGAAGGTGTACAGCCGTTTTGTGCGCGGGCGCAAGATCGTCGAGG